>QXYP01000191.1 GCA_009886815.1 Halieaceae bacterium | reverse complement strand
CCTTTTAGAAAGGTTACCGCTCCCGATGGAACTTATCAGCTGGACCACAGCGCTAATGTGGTGTTGATAAATCCGAGGGGGGATTACCACGGCTTTTTTAAAGCGCCCCTAGATTTAGCAAAAGCCAAGGTGACCTATCGATCAGCGCGCTACCTTTGGGAGGATTGAGATCATGAGTGCTGCACTCATTTTAATTGATGGTTCTTCTTATCTGTTTCGTGCGTATCACGCTCTGCCACCATTAACGAATTCTAAAGGGCTCAATACCGGAGCGGCTAAGGGCGTTGTAGGCATGGTTCGGCGGCTTGTGGCCGATTACCCCGGAGATCAAGTTGTTGTGGTCTTTGATGCCAAAGGCCCAACCTTTCGCAACGAGATCTACGCCGAATACAAAGCCAACCGCCCCCCCATGCCCGAAGAGTTGCGTGAACAGATAGAGCCGATTCACGCCATGATCCGCGCGATGGGGTTGCCGCTGGTTTGCGTCAGCGGCGTTGAGGCCGACGATGTGATTGGCACACTGGCCTTGCAGGCAGCAGCTCGCCAGCAGTCGGTTTTGATTTCAACCGGCGACAAAGATATGGCGCAGTTGGTGGGCGACCACGTAACGCTTATTAACACCATGACGAATACCACGATGGATCATGACGGTGTGGTTGAGAAATTTGGTGTGCCACCTGAGCTTATTATTGATTTGCTCGCGCTTCAGGGAGACAAGGTCGATAACATTCCCGGCGTAGCTGGCGTCGGCGAAAAGACGGCGTTGGCCCTGCTGCAAAATTTAGGCGGTCTGAACGATATTTACGCAGACCTGTCTCGGGTTGCCGATCTTCCTGTGCGTGGCGCTCAAAAACTGGGAGCGCGTCTCGCGGAGCATCGGGAGTCCGCAGAGCTGTCCTATCGACTGGCAACGATCAAGACAGACTGCGCCCTGGAACTGTCGACCGATGACCTAATCGCGAAAGCCCCTGACGCAGCAGCACTGACTCAGTGGTACAAAGAGCTTGAATTTAAGGGGTGGTTATCGGAGGCGTTGACTGACGGCGAAGTTGACTCACCCAGCGAGGCGAGCCCCGTCGAGCCGCCACCTCCGCCACTGGATGTGATTACCGTATTTGAGGCATCCCAGCTTGACGAGTGGATACAGGCTATTGAGGCGGCGCCCTTGTTTGCTTTCGATACAGAAACTACCAGCCTCAATTATATGCAGGCTGAAATTGTGGGCGTGTCAGTTGCCGTTGCGACAGACCGGGCCGCGTATATACCGTTAGCCCATGATTATCCGGGGGCGCCTGAGCAGCTCAATCGTGACACGGTTTTGGAGCGATTAAGACCGCTACTAGAGGATTCCCAGCGGCTAAAGGTGGGTCAAAACCTTAAATATGATGCCAATGTTCTCGCCAACTATGGCATTACCCTGCGTGGCATTGCCCATGACTCAATGCTGCAGTCTTACGTATTGGATGCCGTCGGCAGTCGCCATGATATGGATACCCTGGCGCTTAAATATCTGGGACAAAAGACGACGCATTTTGAGGAAGTCGCTGGTAAGGGTGCGAAACAAATTACCTTCAACGCCGTTGCGATTGAGCAGGCCGCGCCTTACGCCGCTGAAGATGCGGCAGTTACCTTAAAGCTGCACGAAACCCTGTGGCCAAAACTCGAGAGTGACGCGTGCCTCAGCAAGCTTTATCGCACGATTGAGTTGCCACTGGTGCCTATTTTGTCCCGTATTGAGCGTAATGGTGCTCGCGTAGATCGTCAGCGTCTGGCTGATCAAAGCCACGAGCTGAGTGAGCGTATGGCCACCCTCGAGCAGAGCGCTCATGATCTTGCAGGGCAGTCCTTCAACCTTGGGTCGCCGAAGCAGCTGGGTGAAATACTCTTTCAGAAACTCGAGCTACCGGTGCTGAAAAAAACGCCCAAGGGTGCGCCCTCTACAGCAGAAGAAGTGCTTGCTGAGCTAGCGCTCGATTATCCACTGCCCGCCGTTTTGATGGAGTACCGCAGCCTCTCCAAACTTCGATCGACCTACACCGACCGGCTGCCCGAAATGATTGACCCCGGCACCGGGCGAGTGCACACCTCTTATCATCAGGCAGTGACTGCTACAGGTCGCCTGTCTTCCTCTGACCCTAACCTACAAAATATTCCTATTCGAACTGAAGAGGGCCGACGTATTCGGCAGGCTTTTTGCGCGCCAACAGGACGGAGTATTGTTGCCGCAGATTACTCACAAATCGAACTGAGGATTATGGCGCACTTGTCTCAGGATCAGGGTCTTCTTGGCGCTTTTGCGGCCAATCTCGATGTGCATAGCGCAACCGCGGCCGAGGTTTTTGGTGTCTCCCTCGAAGACGTGACTACCGATCAGCGGCGCGAGGCTAAAGCCATCAATTTTGGGCTTATTTATGGCATGTCAGCCTTTGGCCTGGCACGGCAGCTGCGCCTGGGCCGTCATGAAGCACAGACATATATCGATCGTTACTTTGAGCGGTATCCGGGGGTGGCTAACTACATGACCCAGACTCGAGAGCTCGCTCATAGCCAAGGCTATGTCGAGACCTTGTTTGGTCGTCGTTTGTATCTGCCGGAAATTAATGCGCGTAATAAGCAACGGCAGATGGCGGCAGAGCGCACGGCCATCAATGCGCCTATGCAGGGTACTGCTGCGGATATTATCAAAATGGCTATGATTGCCGTAGATGAATGGCTAGGTACTGCAAATATCGATGCTTTAATGATTATGCAAGTTCACGATGAGCTGGTGTTTGAAGTGGCCGATACAGAGGTGGCTAAACTGACCGCAGCGATACCGAGCTTAATGGCAGATGTCGCCTCTCTTGATGTCCCCTTGCTGGTTGAGACTGGGGTGGGCATAAACTGGGACGAAGCTCACTGATCAGCGGGTGGGTCGGGCTCTTCAAAGACTGAGTCGTCGGTTAACCAGGTTTTGAGCCTTGTGCGCAGTGCGGGTAGGCCATCGCCCTTTAGCGATGAGAAAAGCTGCGCGCTGGCTAAATCGCCAAACTCTAGCAATCGGGCTTGCACGCTGAGTAAAGTGGCTTTTGCTGGGCCACGCTTGAGCTTATCGGCCTTTGTGAGTAACGCGTGGACCGGCATTTGTGCACTCGAAGCCCAGCCAATCATTTGCTCATCGGCCTCGGTGAGTGGGTGTCGAATGTCCATAAGCAAGATAAGACCCCGTAGGCTCTCCCGCCTTTGTAAGTAGTCGGTCATATGCCGATTCCACTCTTGCTTCATTTTAAGGGGAACCTTGGCATAACCGTAGCCGGGTAAATCGACCAGCCGCTGGCTGTCGCTCAGTGAAAAAAAGTTGATCAGCTGAGTGCGCCCGGGAGTACGACTGGTTCGCGCCAGCTTTTTATTGCTCGTTAGTGTGTTGATAGCACTAGATTTACCGGCGTTGGAGCGCCCTGCAAAGGCGACTTCAGAGCCCGTATCGGAGGGTGCGTTGCCAAGGTTACTCGCGCTTTGCAGGAAAGAAGCCACACGAAAATCGATATTCGGCAGGGGGTTTTGGGGGGTTGAATCTAGGGCCATGATTGGCTTTTGTCCCGAGGGGTGATTGTCTATAATGCCACGCCGGAATTAAAGGGCGAAGCCCAAAAGTGGGTTAAAGCGGGTTGTGGTGCTCTTTGGCCACCACGGCGCATAATGAGGACAGGGTATGAACACAGAAACGGTATTGCGACAGGCCCTTAGATTGGGAGCTTTTATAGTCGCTGCGTCAGTGATGCCGGTTCTCGCGGAGCCCGATATGGGCAAGTATGGAAGGTCTTGTGCCATGTGCCACGCTTCTGGCGCGGCCGGAGCACCAAAGACGGGTGACGTGAAGGCATGGGAGCCGCGTATTGCAAAAGGTATGGACGTTTTAATGGAGTCGGTAAAAAAGGGACTCAATGCAATGCCACCCACGGGGCTTTGCTCTGATTGTAGCGATGAAGACTATCGAGAGCTCATCGGCTACATGGCTTCAAGCGAATCGTAAATTTAGATTGAGATATAGGAACCCCATAGGGGAAGCGAATTATGGTTAAAACAATCGCAACGGTAGCCTTAGTGCTAGTGACTTCGTTGGCTCACGCTGGAGATATGATGCAGGGTGATGCGATCGCAGGTGAGGCGAAGGCCGTCACTTGTGGTGCTTGCCACGGTGCAGACGGCAACAGTGTCGTGCCTAACTTTCCCAAGCTTGCAGGTTTGGGAGACAAGTATCTGCTGAAGCAAATGAAGGACATTCGGGACGGACGTCGTGTCGTCGCGGCAATGGCTGGCCAGGTAGACAATATGTCTGACCAAGACCTCGCCGATATTGCAGCTTTTTACGACCAACAAACCCGAACCCCCGAGTTGGCGGACGCAGATTTGATGGAGCTGGGCCGAAAGATTTATATGGCTGGCATTATGGAGCGCAAGGTCGCGGCCTGCTCGGGTTGTCACAGTCCCTCAGGCAAGGGCAATGGTCCGGGTGGATTCCCCGGTCTCGCCGGTCAGCATTCAGGCTACATCGCTGCTCAATTGAAAATGTTCCGTACAGGCTATGAAGATCCTGCTGGGCGCACCAACGACGGCGACACTAAAATAATGCGTACAACGGCATTTGAGCTGAGTGATAAAGAAATCGAAGCGGTGGCAAGTTACGCTGCGGGCCTTCGCTAATTGGGCAGGGGAACCTCAGGCCGCCTGAGCAGGTCTAAGGCCTGACATAGGTAGGCTCTCTGGCGCTAACAATTCGATTGACGCGCTGATGGATAACCACCAGCTACGTAAGACAGTGGAGACGGTTATGATGACAATTCGGCGTAATATTTTAATGGCATTTGTTGCTCTGATTGTTGTGCCTAGTATGGCTTGGGCAGAGACTTCATGGCAGGAAGGAGAGCACTACACCGTTGTCAGCCCCGCCGTGCGGGTCGGGCCTACGGATCAGGTAATCGTTACCGAGTTTTTTTGGTACGGTTGCGGGCACTGCTACACTTTTGAGCCCATGCTTCAGGCGTGGAAACAAAAATTGCCCGAGGGCTCGCGCCTTCAGCCCTCACCCGCCGCCTGGAACGACGGCATGAAGCTGCATGCCAAGGCGTATTTTACCGCCGAGACTTTGGGCGTACTGGTACCCATGCATGATGCTATTTTCAAAGCCATGCACGTGGAGCGGAATCGTCTGGGGTCAAAAGGGGCAATTCGTGAACTGTTTGCCGCCAATGGTGTTCCCGCTGAAGACTTTGATCGTGCCTTTGATTCTTTTGGGGTTAATAGCCAGGTCAGCCAAGCAGAAGCCCGAGCGCGATCCGCTAAAATTTCGGGTACGCCCTCGGTTTTGGTGAACGGTAAGTATTTGATTGAGGCCCGTAAAGCCGGCAGTCAGGCCAACATGCTGAAGATCGCTGACTTCCTCGTGCAGCAGGAGCTCGCCAAGAAGTCTTAGCGCACTGGCACTTAGCCGCCGCTGTGATTCAGCGGCAGGGCCGCATGGGTTACCACCTTTCTGAGCTCAAAGCTCGAATGCACACCCGAGACCCCCGGAATTCTTGTCAGCCTGCCCAGTAGGAATTTTTCATAGTGGACCATGTCGGCGACCACGGCCTTAATCAGGTAGTCGGCACTTTGTCCGGTGACAACACAGCACTCCATGACTTCGGGGTATTGGGCAACCTCTTCTTCGAAGGCAGCGAATCGTTCGGGTGTGTGTTCGTCCATGGTAATGCCGATATGGGCGGTTAGCGCCAAGCCTAATTTTGACTGGTCCAACAGGGTGATGCGCTCCACGATGATCCCAGCCGCCTCTAGGCGCTTCACCCGTCGAGCACAGGGTGTTGGCGTTAATCCGACGCGATCAGCGAGCTCTAGGTTACTAAGGCCCGCATTGCGCTGTAATAAATCGAGAATTTTCAGGTCTATTCGATCGATTTCGGCTTCCGGCATTTTTAGAGTTTTCCGCTAAAATATTGCCAATATATTACCAATAACTGCTTACAAAGGGCAATATATTGGTCTATTTAGACAAAAAAGCTCATAAACCCGCGGTACACTAAGTCAAGATCTTACCCTGAGAGTTTTACCATGAAGCCTAACGCGCCCTCGAATTTTGACGCCCGTAAATACCGGTCTTTTGCGCCGATCCCCAAAGCGGATCGACGTTGGCCTGACCGCACCATCGATCGCGCACCTCAGTGGTGTTCTGTTGATCTTCGCGATGGTAACCAGGCTCTTGTAGAGCCCATGAACGCGCAACAAAAACTGCGCTTGTGGGAGCAGCTTTTAGACATTGGCTTCAAAACGATTGAGGTTGGTTTTCCCTCGGCTTCAAGCCATGACTTTGATTTTTTGAGGAAGCTCATTACCGAAGATCGCATTCCCGATGATGTCACTGTGCAGGTGTTGGTGCAGGCTCGAGCGGAGCTTATTGCTAAAACTTTTGAAGCTTTAAGTGGGGTCAAGCGTGCGGTCGTGCACTTTTATAACTCGACGTCGACGGTTCAACGCCGAGATGTTTTTAAGCTCGATAAGGCCGGCATTACAGAAATCGCTGTTGAAGGCGCCAAGCTGGTGAAGGCAGAGGCCGACCGTCACCCAGAGACAGAGTGGACCTTTGAGTACAGCCCCGAGAGCTTTACCGGTACTGAGTTGGATTTTGCCGTGGAAATTTGTGATGCGGTTAATCAGGTGCTTAGCCCAACACCGGAGCAGCCGGTCATTATTAATCTCCCTGCTACCGTTGAGATGAGTACGCCCAATATCTACGCCGACCAAATTGAATGGTTTTGCGATCATGTGGCTAATCGCGAGGCGATATTGATTTCACTTCATACCCACAACGACCGTGGTTGTGCGGTAGCCGCGGGAGAGCTAGGCGTCATGGCGGGCGCTGACCGTGTTGAGGGTACCCTGATGGGTAACGGCGAGCGCACAGGCAACATGGATATCGTGACTATGGCGATGAACCTCTATAGTCAGGGCATCGATCCTGAGCTGAAGTTTGACAACATGGACGCGATTATTGCGACGGTCAGGGACTGCACGCAGTTGCCGGTGCACCCTCGCCATCCTTACGCCGGAGAGTTGGTCTTCACAGCATTTTCTGGCAGTCATCAAGATGCCATTAATAAGTGTCTCGCTCTACGGGGCGATGAAGATGCCTGGGATGTGGCCTACCTACCGATTGATCCCCACGATATTGGACGCACCTATCAGGAGGTTATTCGTATTAACAGCCAGTCTGGCAAGGGAGGGGTGGCTTATGTTTTATATCGAGACCACGGTTATGACTTGCCGCGATGGTTGCAGATTGATTTCAGTGGCGCCGTGCAACATCTTGCAGAGCAAAGCGAAGCAGAGGTGGCCTCAGATCAAATTCACCAGCTTTTTTGCGATACATACTTAAATGTCCCAGGAGCCTGGAGTTTGGGTCGGTATGAGGTCACAAAAGACGATACAGAACACCAGTTAGCGGCTGTACTGGGGGCGGGTGATGGCGAGACACGGATTCAGGGCAGCGGTACGGGAGTCCTTGACGCCTTTATCGATGCCATGGAGCAGGTGACCGGCAAAAATATAGTGTTGGTTGAGTACAGTGAGCACACTCTCGGTCAGAGCTCTGACGCTGAGGCTGTGTGCTATGTACAGCTCAATATCGAAGGGGCAAGGCCCTGCGGTGTTGGACGCAGCAACGACATTGTGCAGGCAACCTTGAACGCTATTCTCTCGGCGCTGCAAGGCCACCGCCAGCTAACCGAGAATGCTGCTTGATTTTCAATGGCGCTTTACGGCTGTTATACACGGTTCCTTGTGTCACACTAAAGCAACTGAGTATGAGTGGCGCCAAGAGCGCGGGTACATGATTAATCGGGAGCAAGAGATACCGCTATATGACGCGACGGGCTTTAAGTCACCGGCGCGTTTTTGGCGTAGTCTGCTAAGAACCGATACCGACGCTTCACAGGGTTTTGAACCCGAAGATGTGCAGCACAAGCGCCGTGTGATTCTGTATCGCTTGCTGTTGCCCGTCATGTTTTTTGCCACCGCGATGGTGTTAACAGAAAGCCTGTTAAGCACACCTAGCCCTTTGGCTCTCGATACGTTTTCCGGCGTTGTTACGCTATTACTGGCCGCGACCATGTTTCGCCTGTTTCGCCATGAAAAAATTCTAATCCCGCCAGTCTTTGCGCTGCTCATAACCCTCATTACCGTTGTCTGGTCGATAAAACTTGGATCTGTCTATCAGGAACTGTGGGTTTTTCTGCTGATGATTGCGTTGACCGCGCTATTGCCATTTGTAATAGCGCTTGGGGGTGGGCTTGTTACCTTAGGCGCACTGTTTTGGGCACATGGGTGGCAGGGTTTTGGACAGGGTTTGGCATTTGATGCCGCCATTTTTTCAACGTGGCTTTTAAGCCTGGCTATCATGCAATTACAGACGCGTCAGACCGACGAGCTTGCCGATCTCGCGCTCACAGACCCTCTGACGGGTGCTTACAATCGGCGGTATTTGTTGCCACAAACTCGCAGGCATTTAGCGGACTATCATCGCTACGCGAGGCTTTCGTCACTGTTGTTGCTCGACATCGATTATTTTAAGCGCATTAATGACGAGATGGGTCACGTCGAGGGCGACCGGGTTCTCAAGGCCATGGTGGCGTTAATAGATAGCAGGATTCGAGGTGCTGACATGCTCTTCCGCTTGGGTGGTGAGGAGTTTGTGGTGCTTTTGAGCGAGGTGGGTGCCCAGACGGCACGAAAAATTGCCGATGAGTTACGTAGCAAAATTGCATCACAAGAGGTCATTCCTGATCGGCGAGTCACGGTCAGTATTGGGATTTGCGATGTGACAGCGGTTGATTCCGCTGAAGACTGGCTGTTGCGCGTTGACCGGGCAATGTACGAGGCCAAGCGCAAAGGTAGAGATCAAGTTTACATCGAAGAACCCTCACCACGGGATCCCACAAATGTTGAAGGTACGATACCCATGTGGCGCTAAAGGCGTCCTTGTTCTGGTCATGCTTTTGACCATAACCGCTTGCTCTGGCACGCGGTTTTTTTATAACAGACTAGACACGCTGATCGATTGGTACGTTGATGACTATGTCACACTCGATCGCGAGCAGTCCGCCGACTTTCAAGGCCGAATCGATCAGTTACTCGACTGGCACCGCCGTGAGGAGTTGCCGAGTTACGCGCAGCTGCTCACAAATTTTGAGCGCAGCCTTGACCCCAGCTTAGATGCTGAAGCCGTTGCAACCTTGTTTGCTGAATTGTCCGCCGCAGCAGATCGTCTTGAGGTTCGTATTCTCGACTTAATGATCGACTTTGGTGCTACGTTAACCCTCGCCCAGCGGCAAGAGTTCATGCTGGCCCTTGAGGACGAACAGGATGAACAGCGAGAGCGTTTGTTGTCGCGATCTGACGAGGCTTATCGTAAAAATGTCGAAGAACAATTTGCCGATAACCTGAGTAAGTTTTTGGGCAGGCTGACGGAGTCCCAAAAAGAGACATTAGCGCTTTATACCCGGGATTATCAGCGGTTTGATGGCGTCTGGATTGAAGATCGAGCCCGCTGGACCGCTGAGCTCACCGATGTGATTGCCCGCGATACGCCGAGTTGGCCCTCTGAGGTTCATGGGGTGCTCGCAAGGCGGGAGGCCGCGAGGTCGCCGGAGTACGTTGCGGTTTATACCCACAACAGCGCACTATCCCAGGCGATATTTACCGAGGTGATTAACTTGCGTACGCCAAAGCAGGACCGTCGCCTTCGGCGCAAAATCGACGACTATCGCGAAGACTTTACGGCGCTAGTGGCACAGGCCCAACCTTTTAGTCCAACAGCGATAAATCCCTGACGGCTCCTTTGTCGGCGCTGGTCACCATGCGGGCATAAACTTTCAAGGCGGCGCTGACCTGTCTTGGGCGTGCTGCCTGGGGCTGCCAGGGTTTCTCTGATGCATCCATTTGCGTTCTACGCTGATCAAGGGCTGCGGCGTCCAGTACTACATCAATCCGCCGATTAGGAATGTCGATCGCGATGGTATCGCCAGTCTGTACTAAGCCAATCGCGCCCCCTGCGGCTGCCTCGGGTGACACATGGCCAATTGATAGCCCCGAGGTGCCCCCGGAAAAGCGGCCGTCGGTAACCAGTGCACAGGCTTTACCCAGCCCTTTCGATTTTAGGTAGCTGGTGGGATACAGCATTTCCTGCATACCCGGTCCACCTCGAGGCCCTTCATAACGAATGATAACCACCGCACCGGCAGCAACGCGATCTTCCAGAATGTCGGCAACGGCGGCCTCCTGGCTTTCACAGATGTGAGCTGGGCCGTTGAAACACAAGACATCGTCATCGACCCCTGCGGTCTTAACCACGCAACCGTCTTCAGCAATATTGCCGAATAACACCGCGAGGCCGCCTTCCTGGGAATAGGCATGGGCAACATCGCGGATGCAGCCTCCCGCACGATCGAGATCAAGGCTGGGCCACCGCGTCGCCTGACTGAAGGCTTGCTGCGTCGGTATGCCAGCGGGCCCAGCGGAAAAAAGCTTGTGAACATCGGCGTTGTGGGTTTGTGCAATATCCCACTCTGAAAGCGCTTCACCGAGGGACGCGGTATGCACGGTGTGGGTGCTGGTATCGATGAGGCCACCCCGGGCGAGCTCGCCGAGTATCGCCATGACACCTCCGGCACGATGAACATCTTCCATGTGGTAAAGCGGTGTACTGGGCGCAACTTTACACAACTGGGGTACCCGCCGGCTCAGAGCGTCGATATCGGTCATAGAAAAATCGAGGTTGGCTTCTTGTGCCGCCGCCAATAAATGCAAAATAGTGTTGGTGGAGCCTCCCATCGCAATATCCAGACACATGGCGTTTTCAAAGGCTTGGCGGTTAGCTATGTTGCGGGGCAGTGCCGAGGGGTCGTCTTCCTCATACCAACGCCGTGCCAGCGCCACAGAGACCCGTCCCGCGCGCTTAAATAAGGCCTCACGATCGGCATGAGTGGCCAGTAAAGAGCCATTTCCCGGAAGGCTTAAACCCAGTGCTTCGGTGAGACAGTTCATGGAGTTGGCGGTGAACATGCCCGAGCAGGAGCCACAGGTTGGGCAGGCAGAGCGCTCGTAGGCCTCAACCGTGGCGTCGTCGGCAGAGTCATCAGCCGCAATAACCATGGCGTCTACGAGATCGAGTTTATGTTCAGATAGCTTTGTCTTACCGGCCTCCATGGGCCCGCCAGAGACAAAAACACAGGGAACGTTGAGGCGCATAGCGGCGTTGAGCATGCCCGGTGTAATTTTATCGCAGTTGGAAATACAGACCATGGCATCGGCGCAGTGGGCGTTGACCATGTATTCCACAGAGTCGGCAATAATGTCTCGAGAGGGCAGGCTATAGAGCATGCCGTCGTGACCCATAGCAATACCGTCATCCACGGCGATGGTGTTGAACTCTTTAGCAACGCCACCGGCGGCTTCGATTTCCCGGGCGACCAGTTGACCCATGTCTTTTAAGTGCACATGGCCAGGTACAAACTGTGTGAACGAGTTCACCACGGCAATAATCGGTTTTTCAAAATCGCCGTCGGTCATGCCGGTGGCGCGCCAGAGTGCTCTAGCACCCGCCATGTTGCGTCCAGCGGTCGATGTTTTAGATCGGTATTGGGGCATGCTCTGTTCTCCCGGGTTGGGCGGGAATTCTAACAGCTAAGACCGATCAGTCGAGGTTCTTGATCAGGACTTTGGAGTTTCGCTGTAAGTTATAGAGCGCCTGACGCTCGGTCGGCAGCTGGTCGAGGCTGGCATTGACGAAGCCCTGCTCAATGAACCAGTGGGTGGTTTGGGTGGTGAGCACAAAGAGTTGCCGGATGCCTTGGTCTTGAGCCTGTGCTGTTAGCAACTCCAGCAGATGCATACCTCGACCACCATCGCGATAGTCGGGGTGGGTTGCAATACAGGCGATTTCAGCGGTCTGACTACCTGCAAAAGGATACAGTGCCGCGCAAGCCAATACCCGACCATCGCGTTCCAGCACGGTAAAATTGGTGATCTCCTGTTCAAAAAGCTCTCGGGAGCGACGGACTAATACCCCAGCTTCTTCGAGGGGCCTCACGAGGTCCAGCACACCCGCGATATCGTCAACGCTGGCTCTACGGTGTTGCTCGAAGACCGCCTCGCTCACTAACGTTCCGGCACCATCGTGGCTAAAGAGTTCCTCAATAAGTGCTCCGTTGTGGGCGTAGCTCAGGAAATGCGCGCGACTGACCCCCTGTTCACAGGCGCGGCAGGCGGCATCACGCTGGCTGGCTTGTATGGGGTCTTCAATGGCAAGTGCCCGGGCAGCG
>QXYP01000190.1 GCA_009886815.1 Halieaceae bacterium | reverse complement strand
CCAAACACAAAAAAGCCCGCTATAAGCAGGCCTTTTTTATGTTTGGTAGGACCAGCCAGATTGTCTTCAATCGCCATTGCCTCTGGCGATTGAACCCTGCGGGCGCCTTCGCTTTGCTGCGGCGGACCAAACGCTCCTAAGGTCGCGTTTTTCGAACTGGCGACCTCTATCATGTCAAGGCTCTAGCTACTCACCAAGACACGTTAGGACACGTTGAAAAATACCACGCGCTTCGCGGTATTTGAAAATTTTAAAGAGGAAATAAAGTGCACTACTTAATGCACTTACTCGTTGATTTTGAGTTGAGTATCTACCCAATTGCGTGGAGAGACCTTATTCGTCTCTTTGAATCGACGCCGAAAGTTCGAGGGGTTCTCGTAGCCAAGTTCGTAGGCGACGGCATCCACTGAGTTGTCTGATAAAAGCAAGCGTTTTGCTATGTCGTCAACAGCGCGCACTTTAAGCTCAGTAAAACTCGTCCCTTCTGATTCCAGTCGTCTATTGAGTGTTCGGACAGACATGTGTAGATGCGAGGCGCAGTCCTTCACTGTAATTCCAGCCGGTGATTTAAAACACAGTCGATGCATTACGTGATCGGTAAAGACTTTAATGTGCTGTTCAGAGGCCACCTGCATCCGGCGACCCAAATCTTGCATGGATGAGTTCCAGTTTTGCTCGTCAAAGAAAGGTGAGGGTGTATCAATTAGATTGGTCGGTAGCTCCACCGCATAGTAAGGCGTCAATCTGATGCGGTCTTTAATCGCTCGGGGCGCCACGCTAATCGAGTCAGCGATTTCCTCTCGCAGGCAATAGGTAATGGTCGACTGCTCTTGGCCAACAACATCCGCGATGTAATTGCTGATAACAATTTGCGCAACAATGACATGAAGCGCCGTTAGCTCTCCCAAGTCGGTATCAAAGTCCACGGACAGCCGAGTTACATCGCCATAGGTGCGCATATCGAGCTTCCAGTAGGATGCTTCCAGCTGGAAGTACGAAACCAAAGCGCTGAGTCCGGCACCTAACGTGGGGCTCGACATCATGGCGAGACCAACGGGCCCCAGAGCGGCGATATTAGGACCCGAGTAGACACGACTTAAAAACACCTCTTCGCCCAGTAGCGCCCTGACATTCCGTATGACTTGCAGAAACTGATCAGTGGGTAGGGTGGCTGTATGCCACAAGTCATTTGCCGTCAAAGAAGTGCCTTCAAAGAGCAATCGGTCGCTGATACCGCGATTTTTAACGTCACGATGAATAATGCGGGCATGATACGACTTAATCATAAATAGAAAATTTGGCGTTAAATGACACCCTATTGACTCATAAAGAGACAGTGAAGAAAAGGCGACTACTTCAACATGCGCCCATGACAGACATGATGGAGTCAGTTGTGCCTAGGATTATATTTGTTCAAGCAGATGGTTCGCAGAGTGAAGTAGAAGTGAGCAGAGGACATCAGAGCGTGATGGAGTTTGCTTTGGAAAGTGGCATCGGCGGCATTGATGCAGACTGCGGTGGCAGCGCTGTTTGCGGTACGTGTCATTGCTTTGTGAATGACCCTCACATGTTTGGAGCGATTGAGCCCAATGAAGAGGCCATGCTGGGCCTACGACCCGACAGAGAGAACAATTCGAGGTTGAGTTGCCAACTCTCGTTATCGGATGTTTCAGCAGACACCACCATCACGCTACCCGAATTCCAGATGTAAGGCTGAGGAGAAAAAACATGAACGCACCCACACACCCATTTGCCTCAGATCTGACCCTCCCGCTAACCGAAATCGATGTTGCCGACCCAAAGCGCTTCGAGCTCGACTGTTGGCAGCCATTGTTTAGCCGTCTCCGAAAAGAGTCTCCGGTTCATTATCAAACGGTAGGCGATCTCGGCCCTTTTTGGTCCATTAGCCGTTTCGATGACATTGTCGAGATCGAAAAGAACGCTGAGGTTTTCTCATCGGAGCCATCGATTGCCATCATCGATCCACTTCCTGAGCTAGACATCAAAAACTTCATTGCAATGGACGAGCCTAGTCACAGCCTGCAGCGCAAAGCATTCCAGCCTGTTGTCGCGCCAAAGAATTTAACCGAGTTTGAGTCGCTGATTCGCAGCAGAACGCGTGCCGCGCTCGAGTCATTACCTGAGAACACACCCTTTAATTGGGTGGAGCTGGTTTCACGGAATTTAACGACCCAGATGCTCGCAACACTATTCGACTTCCCATGGGAAGAGCGACAAAAATTATCGATGTGGTCAGACGCAGCCGTGTCTGATGAGCGCATTACCGGCAAGGCTGATCTAACATTGGAAGAGCGTCAGTTGATGGCTGTTGATATCTTCGAAAGCTTCTCGAAGTTGTGGCAAGAACGCTTGGATGATGGCGTCGAATCATTCGATCTGATTCGTTTGATGCAAAAAGACCCCAACACCAAAGACCTTATTAACGACCCCGTGATGTTTATTGGCAATTTGCTGTTGCTGATTGTCGGTGGCAACGATACGACACGTAATTCAATGACCGGTGGCGTCATCTTTTTTAATGAGAATCCCAGTGAGCTTGAAAAGGTGCGCAACGATACCTCCTTGATTCCTTCCATGGTGTCTGAGGTCATTCGCTTTCAAACGCCGTTACCGCACATGCGACGAACCGTTACACGAGACTTTGAGTTCAAAGGCCACCGCATGAAGGAGGGCGATAAGGTGGTGCTTTGGTATTGTTCTGCTAATCGGGACGACGACGTGATTAAAAACCCCGATTCGTTCGTAATCGACCGAGAATCACCGCGTAATCACGCTTCATTTGGATTTGGCATTCACAGATGTATGGGGAATCGTCTAGCAGAAATGCAGCTTCGTGTTCTGTGGGAGGAGTGTTTGGACCTGTTTGAATCTATTGAGGTACAGGCTGAGCCAACGAGACTCAGTAACAACTTTGTCCGCGGGTACTCAGAGCTTGAAGTGGTCGTTAAGCGGAACTAATTGTCTTTACCGATGTCAGTGTTTGCCAGTTTGAAAGAAGTCGTCAGGGTATTGAATGAGATACGGCAGTCTCGTGCTGCCATTGGCTTCAAAATGCCCGCACTGGATGAGGCGATTTCCCTTGGGGTGATCTTTGAAGAGTCGGTCCGTAGGCACGGTAACTTGCCTGCCCTGGAGTTCGAGGGGCGCAGGTGGACGTACACCGAGCTGAACCAGGAAATCAATCTGCTGGCGCATCTACTAAAAGCGCAGGGTGTGAAGCAAGGCGAGGGTGTCGCCCTGTTTATGGAAAATCGGGCCGAGTTTGTCATCTCGTTGTTGGCCCTTACCAAGATTGGAGCCCCTGCGGCACTCATCAACAATAGCCTGAGCGGCGAAGCCCTGGTGCACTGTTGTAAAGTGACGGACGCCAAACACTGTATCGTAGGTGACGAGCGTGCCGATGTGCTGGCGCCCGAGTTGGCTAGCTTGCCTTTTGGCCAGGGTCATGGGTCTTGCTTGTGGATGAAAGACGCTGTTGATCGCAAAGCCCCACTCTGGGCGATCGACGCCAGTCAGGCCATGCAGGGGCATTCTGATCTGGACCTGCCTGAAACCCGAGGGATCCTCGCCGGCGATGTGGCGCTGTACATTTTCACTTCCGGTACAACGGGCCTGCCCAAGGCCGCAACATACAAGCACCAGCGCCTGGTCACAGCCGCCAATTTATTGGGCAAGCTTACCCTGCGACCCAAACCAGGCGATCGGCTATACCTTTGCTTGCCGATCTACCATATCACCGGCCTGGGCCCCGGATTGTGCGGTTTTATCGCCGCTGGTGGCACGGTTTGCCTGCGTCGGACCTTTTCAGCCGGCAAATTCTGGAGTGAGGTGCAGGCCTGGCAGACCAATAGCTTTGTATACGTGGGAGAGTTGTGTCGTTATCTGGTGACACAGGCTCCCAGTGATGCTGAGAAGAACAACCCGCTGCAGAAAATGGTGGGCAATGGATTAAGGCCTGACGTATGGGATGAGTTCAAGTCCCGCTTTGACGTGGATCGCATTTGCGAGATTTACGGTTCCAGTGAAGGCAATGTCACCTTTCTTAATCTTCTGAATAAGGACCGCACCATTGGGACCACGTCTGTTGATATTGCGCTGGTTAAATACGACGTGAATGAAGACGCTATTGTGCGGGACGATGCTGGGCATTGTGAGTTGGCCAAGCCCGGTGAGCCGGGGCTGTTGCTTGGCAAAATCACCGATAAAGCGCCGTTCGATGGTTACACCAATGCGGAGGCGACCAACAGCAAGATTATTGAGAACGTGCAGGAGCCTGGCGATCGTTGGTTCAATACCGGCGATCTTGTGCGCGAAATCGATGTGGGCTTTGCAATGGGCCTCAAGCACTACCAATTTGTCGATCGTACTGGCGACACCTTTCGCTGGCGAGCTGAAAATGTGTCAACCAATGAGGTAGGGGAGGTGCTTAATTCCCACCCACAGATCAATATGGCGAATGTCTACGGCGTAGAAGTACCCGGCACCGAGGGCAGAGCGGGGATGGTGGCCTTTGCCCTTGAATCCGGTACCGACTTTGACATAGACGGTTTCCGTGCGCTGGTCGATACCAGGCTGCCCGACTACGCGCGGCCAGTGTTCGTGCGTCTGCAGCAGGATACTGAAACCACGGTGACCTTTAAGCTGCTGAAGGGAAAGCTGCGCGAGCAAGCCTATCACTTGGACAAGTTGGGTAAAGACCGCGTGTATGTGCGCCACCCTCGCAGCGGTGCATATCGGGTGCTGGATGACGACTTTTATCAGAAAATTCTCGCGGCCGAGGCGGGTTATTAGGAGAGGTAAGCAATGGCGAAACTCAGCAAACTTTCCCGTTCGATCGATGGCTCTGTGGCTATTGTCACGGGCGCGGCCAGCGGCATGGGGCGGGCGACCGCTCACCTGTTTGCCGATGAAGGCGCCAGGTTGGCGATATTCGATATCAATGAGGCCGCGCTGGAAGCGGTAGCCGAGGAGGTAAGGTCTGTCGGGGCAGAGGTATTAACTTTGCTGGTCGATCTACGTGACCGACAGGCCGTTGAGAGTGCGGTATGCAGTGTTATTGAGCACTTTGGTGGCCTGGATATCCTGGTCAACAACGCCGGTTTCGCCCTGCCTGCCGCTATCGATAGTGACGAATATGAGCATTCCTGGGACAGCTCCCTGGATGTTATGGCCACTGCGCAGGCCTGGGCGATCCGGGCAGCCCTCCCTGGGCTGCGCAAATCACCACATCCTCGAATAGTAAATGTGGCGTCGACCGAAGCGCATGGTGCAACACGTTTTAACAGCGCATATGTCGTTGCCAAGCACGCCTCCATGGGTTTAACCAGGGCAATGGCCGTGGATC
>QXYP01000019.1 GCA_009886815.1 Halieaceae bacterium | reverse complement strand
AAGGTGCTGGCACCGGGTTATTACGCCCGCCAGGATATGAAAACCCCGGTCCGCATAGGCGTTATTGCTATGGTGGCCAATATGGTCATGAATCCAATATTTATTTTTCCGCTCATGTGGTTGTTTGACCTAGGTCATGTCGGCTTGGCATTGGCCACGAGTGTGGCCGCCTGGCTAAACGCAGGGCTTCTTTATCGCGGTCTAAGACGCAAAGGTTTGTTATTGGGTGTCACAAGATTCAGGCTCGCCCGTGCTGCTCATATCGTCATCGCAATAATGATCATGCTGGGAGTGCTATGGCTATGCTTGCCCGAGGCAGGTTGGTGGCGGGGTGCTGTTGCCATTCACCGAGGCTTAGCGATGGCGGTTCTGGTGATGCTGGGTGGCTTAGCTTATGGGGTAACCCTCTGGTGCCTAGGGCTGCGCCTTCGAGATCTTAAAAGCCCTACCGTCTCTTAGTGAGTCAAACTGACGGGCCTGCTAGGCGCACCCGTGCACTGTTTTCTATATACTCAGCCTCTTATTCATCGACCTGACGTTAAACCATGGATTTAATCCGGGGCCTGCACAATCTTCGACCGGAGCACCGCGGATGCGCTGTAACCGTGGGGGCGTTTGATGGCATTCATCTTGGCCACCAGGCAGTTCTTAAGCACCTGTCGTCCTGTGCACGTGAGCGCAATTTGCTGTCGACGGCGATTGTTTTTGAGCCCTTACCTCGAGAATATTTTCGGCCATTAGAGGCGCCTCCTCGAATCACTAATTTTCGTGAACGACTGGCACTGCTTGCGAGCACCGGCATTGATCGAGTGTTGGTCTTGAAATTTAATGCCGAGTTGCGGGATATGAGTGCTGAGGACTTTGTCAGCCGGGTTTTTGTCGACGGGTTGGGTGCGCGCTACATTGCCTTGGGCGATGATTTTCGGTTTGGTAACAGTCGCGAAGGCGATTACGATTACGTGCGCAGACTGGCTGAACAATTTGATTACGAAGTGCAGCCAACAGGCACCTTGGAAATAGGTGATGCCCGCGTTAGTAGCACACGCATTCGTTCGGCGTTAGCTGAAGGGCATTTCACCGAAGTGCAGGCGTTACTCGGTCGGCCCTTTACCATGACGGGGCGGGTAGAGCACGGGCGTAAACTTGGGCGCGAGTTAGGGGCGCCTACGGCGAATATTCGTATTAATCGAATTCGCAGCCCTTTATCGGGGGTCTTTGCGGTTCGGGTAGACGGCCCCGGGCTAGAGTCGGCGGCGGCAGTGGCCAACGTAGGCACTCGCCCCACTGTCGATGACGGTTTGAAAGCGAACCTTGAGGTGCACTTGCTAGATCGTCAGTGTGATCTCTATGGTCAGCGACTTGAGGTGCGCTTTCTTCATAAGCTGCGAGAAGAAATAAAGTACGAATCCCTCGATGCCCTAAAAGAAGGCATCGCGAAGGATATTGATAATGCCCGCCATTGGTTGGGTCAACCTGGTCATAGCTAATAGTTTTAACGTATGAGTGATTATAAAAGTACCTTAAATTTGCCTCAGACGGATTTTCCGATGAAGGCTAACTTATCGCAGCGAGAACCCCAGCGCCTGAAGCAATGGCAAGAGATGGATCTCTACGGGTTGATGCGGGAGGCCGGTGCTGGAAAGCCTAAGTTCATTCTGCATGACGGTCCTCCCTACGCTAATGGTGAACTTCACATTGGTCACGCGGTCAATAAAATTCTCAAAGACTTTATCGTCAAGTCCCGTGCCCTAGCAGGATTTGATGCCCCCTATGTGCCCGGCTGGGACTGCCATGGGCTACCGATCGAGCTTAATGTTGAAAAGAAAGTGGGCAAACCAGGGCATAAGGTATCGGCGTCTGAGTTTCGCCAGCGCTGTCGCACTTATGCTGCTGGGCAGGGCAATCAGCAGGCTGAAGACTTTAAGCGAATGGGCGTTGTGGGTGACTGGGACAATCCTTACCTGACCATGAACTTCGACTTCGAGGCTGAAATTGTTCGAACCTTGGGGCGAATTATTGAAAACGGCCATCTGCATAAGGGTTTCAAGCCAGTGCATTGGTGCCTTGACTGCGGTTCAGCTTTAGCTGAGGCCGAGGTCGAGTATCAGGATAAAGTCTCATCTGCGGTCGATGTGGCATTTCCAGCGACGGATAGCGCTGCATTCCGCAAGGCTTTTGCCTGGGATGGCGAAGACCCCGTTGATGTGGCCATCTGGACAACCACCCCTTGGACATTAGCCGCTAACAGAGGGGTCAGTATTAGTGCTGACCTTGACTATGTTTTATTGCAGGTCGGCGCCCGTGCTGTGGTGGTGGCTGAGGCTTTGGTAGAGCCTTGTGCGGCACGTTACGGTATGACTGATCCGGTTATCCTAGCCAAGACCAAAGGAGATCAGTTGGAGCGGCTTACCGTCGTACCACCTTTCGAGGACATAGACGTGCCGCTTATGTTGGGTAGTCATGTGACCACAGAGGCCGGTACCGGTTGTGTTCACACGGCCCCTGCTCACGGCCTGGAAGATTTCGAAATTGGCAAAGCCTACGATTTAGAGGTTTACAACCCCGTGGGTGGCAATGGTATTTACCACCCCGGGACACCCGTCCTTGAAGGCAAGCATATTTTTAGAGCGAATGACGAGATTGTTGCCGAGCTACAGGCCCGGGGACGGTTGCTGGCGCACAAGCCCTACGAACACAGTTATCCGCATTGTTGGCGCCACAAAACGCCCATTATTTTCCGTGCGACACCCCAGTGGTTTATTAGCATGTCGCAAGGGGGCTTGCTTACCGACGCACAGCAAGCTGTTGATAGCGTAAGTTGGATTCCTGACTGGGGAAGGGCGCGCATCGATGCCATGTTGGGGGAGCGCCCCGACTGGTGTATCTCGCGTCAGCGTACCTGGGGGGTACCCATCACCCTGTTTGTGCACAAAGAGACCGGTGAGCTGCATCCAAGGACAGCCGAGTTGATCACAGAGGTCGCTGACCTTATTGCAGTCTCGGGTATTGACGCCTGGTTTGATCTAGAACCCTCTGCTCTCTTGGGCGATGAAGCCAACGAATACGATAAAGTCAGCGACACCCTGGACGTGTGGTTTGATTCAGGCGTGACCCATGCCTGCGTGCTGCGACAGCGGGAAGCGTTGCAGGCCCCGGCAGATCTCTATTTAGAGGGCTCTGACCAACACCGTGGCTGGTTTCAGTCCTCGCTGTTGACGGGCATTGGTGCCTTCGGTGAAGCGCCCTATCGGTCGGTCTTGACCCATGGATTTACGGTCGATGGCGAGGGCCGGAAGATGTCCAAATCTCTGGGCAATATCATTCCTGCTAAAAAGGCCATGAACGATCTGGGTGCCGATATTTTACGCCTTTGGGTGGCGTCCTCGGACTACCGAAATGAGATTGCTGCGTCTGATGAAATTTTTAAACGGACCAGTGACGCTTATCGCCGCATTCGTAATACCTCGCGTTTTCTGTTGGCTAACCTTGCCGGATTTGACCCCAGCGCACACAAACTCGAGGCGGATCAATTACTGCCCCTCGATCGTTGGATCTGTAGCCGTGCAGCTGACCTGCAGGTCGAGCTTGGAGCAGCCTACGATACCTATCAGTTCCATCAAGTATTTCATCGTATTCACAACTTTTGTGGCGGTGAGTTGGGTGGCTTTTACCTCGATATTATTAAGGACCGTCAATATACGACCCAGGTCGAATCCCACGCGCGACGATCGGCTCAGACCGCTATGTGGCATCTTGCTGAAGCTCTTTGTCGCTGGATAGCGCCAATTTTAAGCTTCACGGCCGAGGAAATTTGGGAAAATTTGCCCGGCAGCCGTGAGCGGTCGGTATTTCTATCGGCTTGGTATGCTGATTTACCGTCAGAGATTGCTGACGGCAATTTGGGCAATGCGTTCTGGGACGAGGTGATCACGGTTCGGCAAGCGGTGAACCGCGCACTGGAAGTACGGCGTGCAGCGGGTGATCTTAAGGGTAGTCTCGACGCCGAGGTCACGTTGTACGCAGAGCCCGGACTGTTCCAACGGCTGGGGCAGCTGGGAGATGAGCTCCGCTTTGTGCTCATTACCTCTGAAGCC
>QXYP01000189.1 GCA_009886815.1 Halieaceae bacterium | reverse complement strand
ACGAATCGCCCCAACAGTTGGCTGGCGACCGCATTTCCCTACTGGGAGGGACCTGTCACCGTGGCGGGCAGTCACCAGGGCGCGGGTTATCTGGAGCTGACCGGATACTAAAAAGCGGGCTTGGATTCAGTCTTTCATCAGCTCCAAGAAATGCAAAAGGGGCGATTTTTACAGCTCATCCTTCTTTCACTCGATGGCGGCTGCGGACGTTTTACTCTTCGCTGTTAAGTCCTCTGTGTTACTAATCGAATGCTTGAATCCAGGCGTTTTGGGGGTATCTTGGAGTGGCTTTGGGGAGAGAATGTCATGCTTGTCAGTTCAGTCAGAAAGTTTATGAAGGGAGGCTTGTCGCCGGCCCACGTTTGGAGCAGTGTCGTACTGGGCTTCTTGTTGGGCATGACTCCGGATTACGGCGCGAGTGCAGGGTTGGTCACGGTCCTATTACTGTGCTGCGCCCTCATTCGAGTTAATGCCGGCCTGTTTGCGTTGTCGTTAATCGTTTCGAAGACCATTCTACTTTTGAGCCTTCCCTGGCTATTTGACCTTGGTCATTCCGCACTTCACGGAGCGCTTGGCTCGGTGCTACTGAGTCTGAGTCAGCTGCCCGTGTTGGCCTGGTTCGGGTTTGAACGTTATGCAACGGTGGGCGCTCTGGTTGCTGGTGTGCCTCTCGCCTTGGTTGCAGCCTTTATCATCAATAGCGGCGTTCAAAAAATGCGTGACGCCGGCGCTAATTTACAGGCCAACGCAACGTTTGACGCATTCGCGCAATCATTTCTGGGGCGGACGTCGCTCACCCTGATGCTCGGCAATTCGTCCAAGGAGGGTGTAGGGTCTGCGCTCAATAAACCCGTCCCCTTGTTCCGATGGAAAGAAGGACTCATCGCCACGTCGCTTATTGCGCTCCTCGCGCTGGGTATCTGGCAATGGGCAAAGTCAGATCTTAAGAGCGCGTTAGTGCCGGTGCTTGAGCGCGCTAACGGGGCCACGGTGGATATTGACCGCCTGAGCTTAAATGTGTGGACGGGAACCCTAGATGTGACCGATTTGGCGGTGGCGGACCCATCTGATCTGTCTTTGAACTTGTTCTCGGCGGCAGCGTTACGGATTTCGGTGTCGAGCGGGGCCTTGCTGGCCAAGCGTATTTTGATCAAGGAAGTGCGGGCTCAAGAGGCTCGCTCCGGCATGCCAAGAAGCAGCCCCGGGCAGTTGATTGGCCCTTTGATTGGGTCTGTAGCCATTACTGCACCCACGTCAGACGAAGTGGGTCGTTACGTGAAGGATGCTGAGGCCTGGCTTGACCGTTTAAGACAAGTTCAGGCGTTGTTAAAGCGTTGGGAGGGCGTCATTCCAGAGGGTTCTGAGTCTAAGCCTGCTGTCGGCTCGTCCAGTTACCAAGAGTGGTTAGATGAACAAATTGCGCAAAGTGGTTACACGGCGCTGTCATTTGCGCCGATTGAAAAGGGCTATTGGTCCGCGCTGGCGGAGAAGGTGTCGGTGGATTCAATTCGCATCGCGGCATTGGCTGATAAAGACCTGACGGTTCTCGTTGAAAACTTAGCCTCAAACCCCAGGCAGCTCGCCGTCTCTCCTCGCGTCGAGGTGACTTCAGACGACGCGTCAATTGGGATGCTCATGCAGCTTGATGAGTTAAGCGGTGCTGGGGCAAATCGCCTTGAGTTAACGTTCGACGGCTTGGATGCACAGAGTACCTTGTCGGCGTTAAAACCGGCTATCGCCAAGCGAGTGAGCGGCGGGCAGATCGACCTGAGCCTCGACGGAGAGTTCCGGTACGCCGGTGAGGGTGAGTTAGCACTGAATTTGCTCGCTACGCTGAGAGATTCGGAGTTGATCGTTAAGCGCCGAGCGTTTCCGGTGGTCGAGTTCAAGGTGCCCGTTAAAGTGCAGGGGTCATTCGCAGCACCCAAGGTCCGAGTGGACAACAGAGCCTTGGAAGATCAACTCAAGGACGTAGCTGGAGGTGCCCTCAAAGATGAAGCCAAGTCGAGGGTGGAAGACAAGATTAAGAGCAAGCTGGGCGATCGCCTTAAGGGGCTTATCAAATAGGGCTTTAGTTGTCACAGCGGCGAAAAGCAAAAAAGGGCCACCTCGGTAAATTGTCGTGGCCATTGCTTATGTCAGTGGTTCGCGGCGCCTAAACCGGCTATGGTCCGAGACTGAGGAATAGGGAGTGCAGCGACACCGTGAGTGATTTAGTCGTCAGGCAAATTGACTTCGACGTCGATCAGGCCAAGTTTATTTGGAATCCTGACAACCCCTCTTTCTCTATTTTAATGAATCAAATTACGTTCTTTGTTGTCGGCTTTGAAAAGTACATGTGCCGTGTAATGCGCGATGCCGAGGCGCACATTACTGACGCGGCAGTGATGGAAGAAGCCCGGGCCTTTCGCAAGCAAGAAGCCATCCACGCTCAAAAACACATGCGTCATGCCCGCGCCCTCATAGCGCAATATCCAGCATTACAGGGCGTGCTCGATAAAGTGCTCGCGAGCTATGACGATGTCTACAACACCTACCCACTGGAATACCACTTAGCCTATGCGGGTGGCCTAGAAGCAATTTTCACCCCTTTTTTCAAAATGATACTGGACCACCGTGCAGTCCTATTTGAAGAGGGCGAGGCTCAAGTGGCATCGCTTTTTGTGTGGCATTTTTGCGAAGAAATCGAGCACCGAAGTTCCGCCTACGATGTTTACAACCACGTGGTAGGAAGTCATTGGTACCGTATTCGAAACACCGGCGCATTTCAAAAACACACCCGGGATCTCTTCGACATGATCAAGAACGAATTTGAATCACTGGTCAAAGACGTGCCAGAAAACGCCTATTCAGACAACCCATTTGCGCGCATACCGATGCGGGCGCAGTTGCGATCAGCCGTCGGTGTCCTGGCCTCACAGTTCCCCTGGCACGACAGCGTGAACCAGCCTTTGCCCGACTACTACGACGAGTGGCTGGGCCACTGGGAATCCGGGGCCGATGTTTCTCAAATTGTGGGTAAAGCAACGCTTGGTGCCCAGTGATTGAGAACGTGACTGAGACTGAGTCAGCACTCACGTTTACTCAGCTGGTTGAGCGTCTCGGCGGCTTTACCCCCCAAAATATTGAAAGCTGGGCCTTTGTAAAAAGCCCTTTGACGCTGTCCCACTGGACCATGAATGTCGTTGAGGTGTTGCTCATCGTCGGCGCGCTTTGGGGTCTGCGTCACAGCATCGCCCGCTTTAAGGCGGGTGAGTCTGTCTATTTAGGCTTTTGGCTGGCCTCAGTCCTCTTTATGCTGGCGCTGGAAATCCCGGTGTACTTCCCTGAAAAACTGGGTGCGCCCGACAACGCCCTGTTTTTTATTCATAACGAATTTTCAGTGCAGTTCTTCTTTGGGCGAGCGCCGCTGTACATCCTCGCGCTGTACCCCGCGATTATGTACGCAGCCTTTGTTCTTGTTCGGCAAGCGGGGCTCTTTGACCAACGCTGGGGGGCACTCATTGGTGCACTCGGCGTAGGTGTCGTACACCATGTGTTCTATGAGATTTTTGATCACTTTGGGCCCCAGTATGGCTGGTGGACTTGGAACTACCCCAACTTCACCTCTTCCCTCGCCTCGGTGCCGGTCTCTAGCATGGTGGGTTTTGCCTTTGTCGGGCCGATCGCGCTGACGCTGGCCACACAACTTTTAGTCCCCAAGTCTGTCGTCGCGCACAATGCAGACGTCAAAGATGCAAATCGTCGGGCTCGACGCTTCGCGCTGGGCACACTGCTGGCCGGGCTGTTAACGCCTGTCATTTTTGTGCTGCTCACACTCAACACCTGGTTCAGTCTACTCGGCATTGAGATGACCCCTCGCTCGGAGATGGTGGCCTCGGTGGCGATTGTTGGGACGGCCTTACTTCTTACAGTGGGTCAATTGTTGCGATTAACCACTTTTTCGAGCCGAGGCTTGTGGGCGTATTCCAAGGCTTACCTCACTTTGTTTCTCGGTGTTTTCATCGGCTTATGGGTGTATGCGCTACCCGATTACTTTTCCGCAGTCGAGGGCATCACCTCACAAGGGTATCCCGTAGGTTCATTGCCCTACGTGCTGGGGTGTAGCGGCCTCGCCATCTTTTTCCTTTTGCGCGAAAGGCGGTAGTCTCCCCACCTGCCTATACCTCTTGCTGGTCTTTTTCCTGTTGAATTCTTCAAATTCAAAATGCCTACAGCGAATGGCAACCTGGGTCAGATAAACCGGCGGTCATGGTGTGTGATCAATTGTTCTCTTCACTCGACAACCCCCACATTATGAAACCATGCGTCTGACAGAGTCGACATCGCCGTCGATGTAGTGATGCTTCAACGCACCAACAACATGCCCGAATATTATTAGGTAGAACAAGTACGGCAGCAAAACTTTATGCAATAGCCCAAAGGGCCTAACAATCTCCATACTGGGCTCAAACAACAGCGGTGTGTCCACAAAAAAGAAATGAGACCATTTTCCGGCACCGGTAGACATCATGTAGCCCGTAATCGGGAAAGCGAATAACACTACATATAGCGAGATATGAACAATATGCGCCAGCTTCGACTCCCAGGGATTAAGCGAACGCGAGAGCGCTGGCCTGGGGCTGACGTGATTCCAGATAAGGCGTACAAAAACCAGAATCAATAAGGTGAAGCCCAGGGCTTTGTGTATTACGTACATGTATTGCAGCAAGCCAATATCGTGGGATAACGCCGACATTAGTACACCCATGGGCATGAGCAAAAGGAAGATAAACGCTGTCACCCAGTGCAGATAGCGAGAATACTGTCCGTACCGCGCCTCTTCATTGGCGTTGGCAAAAGTTTTGTCTGGCTCTCCATTGGCTGTTGCGCCCAGCCACAACATATACAAGCCGCCCACAATCGCGAGGAGAGCCTGAAATGTAAGCAAAAAGGGCTTCGCGACATCCGGTGGCAACGCCGCTTCTTCAAAGTTCGCAAACACACCGTTAAAGCGCATCAGTAACAAACCGCCGCCTATACCCAGTAGCACCAGCGCGCAGCTGAAATAACCGATTCGTCGCGTCGCCCCACTGGGGTGATTAAGCGCAACCGCAATACCCAAGGCAGAGAAGAGCATGGCTAATCCGACCCAGCTATCCAGGTGATAGGGTGCGCGATGATCGTTGTCGGCAATACCGAAACCCTCGGGAACATCCTGCTTCTGTTGCATCACAACGGATTGAGCAGAGACAGGAGCCGCTGGTTCCGATAATTGGACGTCGGCCGCAAGTGCCAGCCCACTCTGAGCCAATAGTCCGACTGTTAATAGAAAAACCAAACACGATAACTTACGCATAACCTTAACCCGCGTTGTGGTGCAATTACTCGATCACTTGCTCGACAACACCATTCACCAATGTGCCAATGCCTGACACTTCAACTTCAATAGTGTCTCCCTCCACCAAAAATACCCGCGGGTCACGCAGCGCTCCGGCGCCCTCGGCAGAACCCGTCACAACTACATCTCCGGGTTCCAACCAGTTGATTTCAGAAATATGCGAAACCATCTGGGCAAAAGAGAAAATGAGATCATCCACTTTCATGGTTTGCCGCTGCTCGCCATTAACCCGTGTGGTCAATTCCATGCTTTCGATATCCAGGCTGTCGGCAGTGGCCATGCATGGGCCAAAGCCACCGCTGCGATACGCATTTTTCCCAGTGGTCACCTGGTTACTGCTGACTTGATAAAAACGCGCCGAGCCATCATTGAAAGGCGCGTAACCCGCGACATAATCCAGCGCGTCTTCCACGCTGACGTTGCGACAACGCCTGCCTATGATCAGCGCAATTTCACCCTCATAGTCGAATGCTGGTTCTTTCAGCGGTTTTTCCAACGCTTCGCCAGAGGCGACCAGAGTGTTAGTAGCACGCAAAAAGAACATCGGCACCTTGGGTATTTCTTTCAATCCCATCGCATCTTTCGCTTCAACGTAGTGAGAGTGCGTATTCATGCCCGCAGCCCAGACAACGCCGGGATTAGGGATCACAGGCAGAAGCTGCACATCTTCCAGCTTGGTATCGACCGGAGCGTCCTGGACAAAGGCGGCCGCCTCTTCCATACCGGCTGCCAACAATGATTTTAAATCAGCGAATTGGCCGCCCAGTGGCCCACCGAGGTCGATAATGCCATTGTCGGTCATCACGCCGTATGAGTGGTTTCCGTTCTTGATATAACTTGCAAGTTTCATTTCACTTTTCCTCAATACAAAAAATATAAATGCTCGATACTTTTTTTAAAATCGCTTTAGGCAGCGCGACGGCGACGCCACCTGCGCCATACCCAAATCACCAACAGCGCAACCGCCACCTTCCCTACCGTACCGTTTTGCACATACCGTAAAATAAATGTGGCCATGCGCGCCCCAACAGCGGTCGCTGGCTCAAGCTCCAAAATAGTGCCTTGTGGCGTAAGTTCTATGCCACGCAATCCGGGGTGATCTGGGGAAACACGGTAGGAAGTCTGCATCGGGTGAAACGGATAAGCTAAGGGGCGTTCGAGCGCGCCCAGGGCGCTCACCGGCGAAACATATTCCCACACCACCTCGCCTTGCGGTGTGACCTCAAAAAGATGCCCGTACTGTCCTGACGTGACATGGGTATTACCATTGGGTAATCGATAGGCACTCCCCATTTTGAAACTGGAGATTGCCTGAGGGTCTGCGGCTCGGAAGCGCCAGACGACCCTTCCGGTATCAGTATCAATTTCATCAATGGTGGTGTAGTCATCCGTATTGCCCAATACAAGACGCCGCAGGCTCCACAACATCGATTCCAATGGATTTTCGGGCTTGGCGCCGCTGCGTCCTACCCCGTTATTGTGAACCAAAAGATTGCCGGCACCGGGCAAACCCGGCGCAACCCAGTTTGGGCCATGCGCCGCAAAAAAAAGTCTGTCGCCTGGATCTTTCCCCACATGGGGTTTACCTGCTCCATAGTTACCCGGGTTGCCATAGCGGCGCGCAATAGCGCCGGCGGGCCCGCGCGCTGCTTCAATACCGGCCTGAGGGTTGTCATAGTTAGCAGTGCTGTGGTCGATGATGTAGACCTCACTGGCAATTCGCGCCGTCACCATTATCTGGTCGTTGCCCGCGTGATAATCGATGACGCCGCTGTGCGCCATATCTCTGTTCACCTCGGTCAGATTGAGTTCAGTAATATTGATATCAACACGCCCGGGGTCATTCTGGTTGCCATGCATCGCGCTGCTAAAATGATCTTGAAAGCGCCACTCCCAAACGATATCGCCCGCTGGGTTTACCTCCACCAATTTGTTAGGCCACAGCGTTTCTACACCGTTACCAATACGCTCTTGCGTGGCGCCTAAGGCTATAGCTTCTGCTCGCGTAATCTCTTCAAACGCCATAAAGAGCGTATTACCATTTTCCAGACGATAGTAATCATCGCGCAACCGAGTTTGTTGGCCCGGGCTCTTATACTCCCACACCAGTTTGCCCTGCCAATCCAGCTCTTGAATGATGGTGCCCGGACCGGTTTTGTCTCTTCCTTTGTCAGTTCGCTTAATACCGCGCAGCAAATGTCCGTTATCCAGCAAGCGTGCAACCATCGAGACACTCATTTCCTGTGGCAACGGCCAGCTGTGTACTACCTGACCTTCCATGTCTATTAGATAGGTTGCGCTGGCATTCTGGGGTGACAGCAAGACGTAGCCGCCATAGGACTTATTTTGCTGGTATTGCTGCACGCCGGTGCTGGCGTCGCCGTGACGATTACGCTGATTGAATACCAGGTCGCCACTGACAGTAACCGACTCCCTCTGCAGTGCTTCAGCGTAGGGAGTGAAACGAATATTCCCGGTGGCACTGATCATTTGGAGCGCCAGCATTTTAATTGGGTTCACCTTAAAGCCTTCCCCTGCCGCCGCATCAAATGCGTCAATATGGGGTTGCAGCCGCGCCACAATCTCGGGGTGCGCTGCCGAGAGGTCACTGTTCTCCAGGGGATCATCGACAATGCGAAACAGTTCCGTCGTAGGGTCTACCCACGGCAGCGGAGGACCATCGAGACGAACTAGTTTCCAGTCACCGTCTATGACGCCGGCACCCGCCAGCGGCATTCCAAACACGAAGGGCGGGCGGCGGTCTGCGACGTCTCCCAGCATCACATTCCAGCGACTAATGCCATCCAACTTGCGATTTTCATCCCTTGTTATTTCAGGTGTGTGCAACGCGGCAACAGGGAGACCGGCGGCTTCAAATACCGTGGGCAGAATATCTTCTACCGTTATCATCTGTTCAATTTTGTCTTTACTGTGCAGAACTCCAGGCCACCAGGCCGCTGCTGGAACACGTATCCCACCCTCCAGCGGAAACGTCTTGCCGCTGCGCAAGGGGTCGTTGTTTCCAGCGGAAGAATGCGAAACAGCACTCGCGGGAAACTCTGAAGAACCGCCGTTGTCGCTCATAAAGACAATCAGGGTGTTGTGTGCAATATCTTCAGCTTGTAGCGCCTTTAGAACTTCGCCGATACCCACATCCATGTTATCTACCATGGCTGCATAGACGCGCCGTTCCTCTTTTTCGATCTTCGAATAAAGATCAATCGAGCTTTGTGGTGCCGCCTGCGGCCCATGCGGAGCGTTATAGGCCAACAGCATAAACAGCGGACGGGACTTATCCCTATGTTGCAACAACTTAATCGCTTCAGCGGTGATTAGCTCGGTAGAGTAGCCGTCCTCGTGCACAGTAACGCCGTTGCGCTGCCAATCGACGGCACCCATCAAACCGTGATCGTAATAGTCGATGAAACCGCCCAGATGACCGTAGAAATGATCGAAGCCGCGGTTGTGCGGAAAATATGCTGGCGTCGCGCTCCCTAGATGCCATTTTCCTACTAGAGACGTTTGGTAACCTACCTCGCCTAGCCACTGCGGCAACAGTTTCGTGTACAGAGGCAGACCAGGCGAATCGAACGATGAAATTGGCTGTGTCATGCCAGTACGCAGCGCCGACTGCCCGGTCAACAATGCGGCTCTGGTGGGAGTACAGCTCGGATAGACATAGAAACGATCCAACTCCACACCTTCACGTGCAAGTCGATCAATATTGGGCGTGCGTATCTCACTGCCGTGATACCCAACGTCGTTCCAGCCCAGATCATCGGCCAGTATTAGAATAATGTTTGGTCTTTGGTCTGTATCTGAAACATCACCATCAGAGCTAGCGAAAGCGACGGACGAAAACATTAGCAGCGAGTAGGTGACGGCCAAGAAGGCCAGGGTCAGGCTGGGTGCGTTGAGCTGTGGAATCGTATCGTCCTGAAGTATTGAGCGAGCAGCCATAGTGATCTTTTAGTTTGGGCGTGGACGTCACAAACGATAATTTAATACTTGACAGTATACAAGTTAATAACAATTATACTTGTTAATTACTAGTTTATTGTGCCCAAAGAGTACTCGAACTGCCCTAGAAATGAACGAAGACTCGCCGGACGATGTCAGCGAGGCTATTGCCAACTGCGGTTTAGGAGACCAAACCTCATGAGCGAAGCAATTCCAGTCCCCAGCAAGTTTGCTCATCTGGTGCTCAAGACCAGCCGCTTCAAGGAACAGCGCAAGTTCTATCAGGATCTTTTAGGCGCGCGCATTGTGCACGAGGCACCCGGCATCGTTTTCTTGAGCTACGACGACGAGCATCACCGTCTGGCGATCATGGAGCGCCCGGGGATTTTGCCAAAGCTACATAACATGGCCGGTGTCGATCATCATGCATACACCTATGACACTCTCGAAAACCTGCTCATTACCTGGCAGCGTATGAAGGCCGATGGACACGAACCAGTATGGTGCGTTCACCACGGCGGTACCATCTCGATCTATTATCAGGATCGAGACAAAAACGTCATCGAAACCCAGGTTGATGTTTTCAACTCTGTCGAGGAAACCAACGAGTTTCTTCTTGGAGATGATTTTCAATCGAACCCGATTGGCGTTGACTTCGACCCCGAAGACCTCTGGCAGCGTCTCGAGGAGGGTGAGGCGTGGGAGACGCTGAAGCTGCGCACACCCAGCGGACCTCGCGACCCGGCCACCATTCCACGCGCATACCTCGGGGGCTTTGCGTGGACTATGCTGCAATTGAGGAGTCGCCTAGGATGAGCGTAAAGTTGGAGCATGTTCCCGTTGCTATTGTAGGTGCGGGGCCAATCGGCCTTACTGCTTCCTGCTTACTGTCGCAGGCCGGTATAAAACACATCTTGCTGGAACAAAGCCCAGGCTTACATCAATGGCCCCAGGCTCATGTTGTCAGCGCGCGCACCATGGAAATACTGCGTGCAGCTGGCATCAGCGAACCGGCACTGCGGGCCAAAGCAGCGCCCCTGGCCGACATGAGCTATCTCAGCTGCTGGGTACACACACTGGCGAAGGAGCCCTGGGGCGGCTTCGCACTGCTAAGCCCCGAGAATGCTGATTACCTCGTTCAGGTACTGCAAACCACACCCACACCAAATGCAAATATCCCACAGGATAAGCTTGAGCAGATACTGTACCAACATGCGCAGGCAGCACCGCTTGTCGACATCCGCTTTGGGCACCAACTGAAAAGCCATGTGCAGAGTGCCAAAGGGGTGATCGCCAGCGTTTGCAATCGTGAAGACGACACGCTCTACGAGATAAACGCAGACTTTCTGATTGCCTGCGATGGTGCCGGGAGTGCCGTCCGCCACCAATGTGGGATTGAGATGCGCGGACCGAGAAGCTTACAGCACTGGGTTACCGTGGTACTGCAGGCTGATTTTCGACACCTCGTCAAAGCGCATCCCGGCTTACTCTACTGGACTTACGGGGCCGAGCGAACCGGACTTTTTATCGCCTACGACATCGACGACCGATGGGTCTACATGCATGCCTGCGAAGAAGGACAAGAGATAACAGATGAGCAACCTGAGCAATGGGTAAGGAGCGCGATAGGCGACGACACTCCCTTTAAGATAGTGCACACAGATCGCTGGAGTATGTCTGCACAGGTAGCGCAACACTTTCGCGACGGGAGGATATTCCTGGCTGGCGATGCCGCCCATCGCTTTCCACCTACCGGTGGCATGGGTATGAACACGGGTATGCAGGATGTGTTCAACCTGTGCTGGAAAATCGCTCGAGTTGTTAACGGCACCAGTGCAGTAGCGTTATTGGACAGCTACGAACACGAGCGCCGTCCCTCGGTTGAGAGAAACTGCGAGCAAAGCAGGGTAAATTTCCAAAAGATGAGCCAGGTCGAGGAAGCTATCGGCATTAGCAGTAGTGTCGAAAAAACCCGTGAAAACTTGAACCTGCTAGACATCGACGACACCCATTCGCAACAGCGGCGTGAAAGGATTCAACAATCTATTGATGCGCAAAGAGACCACTTCTTTATGTTGGGCATGGACCTGGGCGTTTGTTACGACGGTGCCCTGATACAAACATGCCCGGAAGAAGCACCGCAGAACAACTACCGAGCCAGCGAATACAACCCCAGCTCAGCCGCTGGCAATCGTTTACCCCACTGCTGGCTCCAGAAGGGCGACAAGCAGCTGTCCACCCACGATATTGTGGCCAGCGTGAAGCTCACGCTGCTGACCACCAGCGACGGCTATCAGCAATGGGCGCAGGCCTTGACCGAGACAGGTACTGACAATATCGAGATGCAAATAATTGGAAGCGCACACCTTGCGCCTGCTGATGATGGATGGGATACATTGATCGGAATCAAACAATACGGCGCGCTGCTGATAAGACCAGACCGGCACATCGCGTTCAGTACGGACAAATTTAGTGAAGACGCTTGGGTGGAACTTTCGCAGTTGCTGAAAAACTATCAGGTGGGATAAGGAATGAGAAACCCTGTAAGCCTTCCCTGGGTACTGAAAAGGTAACGCCGCCAGATCAGCGAAATTCAACCTGATGAACATAAGCAACAAGAACAATCTGGTCAGATTTATTTCTAGCTACCTCTCCTTTAGCTAGAATAAATCGGTCCCAGAATTGCGGCCCTGGAATTGCGCGGCCGAGCTGAACACTACTTTGCAGTCTCGCCGCCAATTCGGGTCAACAGAAATTCCGTCGTGAGGGCAACATGTCGATCAATCATCTTTTCTTCCATCACGTCTACTCCGAACAGTAGCTTGGATTCAGGTGCCATACTGTAAACAGTCGTACTGCTGCCCAGAAACATGTAATACCAATAGAGAAATTCGTCTTGTTCTATTGGCAGCGCTTCCATCGCAGTGTGTTGCAGCCATTCCATTATCGGACGAACGTAGGTGTCAACGATATAGTGTAAACGGGGCGTATCGCTCTTAGCCTCCTGCATCATCAACTGATTGAGCTCAGGATGTGCGGCATTAAAACGCACCTGACTGCGTATGACATACGCAATTCTCTCTTTCGGAGGCAAGTCCCTATAGAGCTCTGCACGATCCTTTGTGTGAGTTTCAAGTAGGCCAAACACTTGGTCTAGCGCAGCCTTCCAGAGTGCCTCTTTATTGTCGAAGTGGTAATTGACCAGGCCTCGGTTTACACCGGCAACATTTTCTACTTCTCGGATGCTTGTGCCATCGTATCCCCGCTCGGCAAAAAGTCGTATCGCGGCCACGCGGATTTTCTCAATAGTGATTTCTGCGCGTTCCTGAACAGCGCGCTGGCGGGGCCTGGCCGCGGCTTTGATCTTCGACTCTATCTGGGCCTTCGCGCTAGCCCTAGTTTTGGTTGGTTTCTGTGCCATCGAATACCTGCATATTGGTTGCGAAAAACTTGTGCGCCATGACAGCTGGCTTTTACTGTCACGCCGAAGGAAGTCAGAACATTATACTTGACATAAAGCAAGTATAGTTAAATACTAATTTTTATCGAAATTTTTCAATTGCTTAAGCTTAAATAAGTGCCATTCGGGTCCGAGTAAAAGCTAATCATCACCATCCTGCAAGCCCTGCATCATCCGCGTGGACGCATCACCGGCAGTCAGTATTTTCTGGCAGTGCTGGTATAGCAGCTTGCCTTGTTTAGTGAGTTTGAGCGCGCGTGTAGTGCGCTGGATAAGGCGGACGCCCAGTTGCTCTTCAAGCTAGCGGAGTCTCAGGCTGACGCTAGAGTTTGGCAGCTCCGGCTGCCTTCTCGCCCCGGTGATACTTCCTTCTCGGGTAATGCAAAAAGATTTTGCGATAGGGTTGTAGCAAAAACAGTGTCTACCGTCGTGTAAACACTGTCCATATTAGCAAATTAGCAGGATTGGAGTGAGCTCCAATTCTAGAAACTTGATAGGCAAAGATTGATGGCAATGGAATTATGGACTTGGGGTACACCCAATGGCTGGAAGGTCAGCATCATGTTGGAAGAGTTAAAGGAGGCCGGTGTCGCTTTACCTCCGGTTGACGTTCGACATGTGAACTTGATGAATCGCGAGCAGTTTTCCGAAGCATTCACTGCGATCAACCCTAACCAGAAGATACCTGGTCTCGTTGACGGGGACAGCAAGCTGATGGAGAGCTGCGCTATCCTGCTGTACCTCGCAGAGAAATACCCGACGTTCCTGCTACCCTCAGATGAATCCCGCTGGGAAGTTATCCAGTGGCTGTTCTGGCAGGCAGCCGGTCTTGGACCCAGCTTCGGCAACAAGCTTTCCTATACCCGCTATATGGACGATATTCCGGCAGAACAGAAGGTGCACCCTCTAGAGCGTTTCAGCACGGAGGCCCAGCGCTTGCTTCGCGTGCTGGATAAACAACTAGGAGGGCGGGACTACATTTGTGGAGAGACGTTCACAGTCGCTGATATCGCTTGTTACCCTTGGGTTCGCGGTTGGAAATGGAGCAAGGTTGATATTTCCGGCCACGCCAACGTAGTTGCCTGGGTGGGAAGGGTCAGAGCGCGTCCTGCTGTTGAACGCGGGCTTGCCTATGGAACCCCCAAAGATGAAATCGATGGGTGGAGTGAAGAAACCAAGCGGCGCTATGCCGCACTAGGCAACTCGATTGCCTCGAACGATAGCATTGCCTCGAATAACTGAGCCGTTATTCCACAAGAGCTGGACTGATGTTTGCTTAGATAATGACAGGAACAAATGACTGCGAACGTGCGCTAGAGGTTTATGACGGGATGACTACAATTAAGTTACCAAAAGCGCTGGTGTACCACAGCCGGGCGGCGGGGAGTCTATAAAAAATAGTTGAGCGTGAATTTGACTAGGGCGAAGTATTCAAGGCTATTGAAATTGAAGTTCAAACCTATTTTTTTCCTGTGCTACGGCGTATTGATTCGGGTACGTTATTTTCTATTGTCTTTGTCCTTCGAGAGACGCTGTAAACGCTGGATTATTTCGCTTGTGGGATTTAAGCCTCTGTATGGCGGCATCCATCACCGTTGACTGAAATTCCAGGATACCAATCTTATACCCCTGGGTTTGCTGAAGATATTGCCAGTAACGTTGGACGTTGGGACGTTGGTCGCCGCGCAGGAAAAACTCCATCCAATCGGCTTCCACCAATCGTTCCAAGATGACCAGCCAACTGATATCGGCGAGCGTGAGTTGGTTGCCGATAATATGGGGTCCATTACCCAGGAGATGTTCATCCAGCGCGTCCAAATGCAATTCCATATTATTGCGTGCCTCTCCGAGTGCGTTCATGAGTGGCTTTATTTTGGTGAAGCCACTCAAACCTCTGAGTTTCATTATCATGAAAATGGCCGCACGAGATCGAATCCTGTGGAACAGCAGTCCTTCAAAAATGAGTCGTAGCGGGATGTCTTGCAGAGCGGAGACCATCAACGGTGTCGTTAATAAACCGGCGCAGTTTGCTGCACTGCGTTTGATGTTAGTGGTTGGGTCATCACCGGTGAGGGAGGCCTTATCTATCCAGGTTTGCATTGCTGCCCTATCTGCTTCATCGGCTGGAACCAGGGTATTGCCGCCAGCCCCCTCTTTTAGTTTGGCTAAATAGGCGATGATCGCATGTGATTCGTAGACGGGGTGACCATTGTGAACAAGTGTGGGCACCAGCCCGCCCGGGTTGACTGCCAGGTAGTCCCGGCCAATATTCTCGTAGCTGCCAGTTTCAATCAGCTCAATAGGGTGGGACTTATAGTCAATGTCCAGCTCCGCCATACAGGCACGCACTTTTTTGGAGCACAGTGAAAGGTTGTTGTGGTAGAGCTCATATTCCTGCGTAAAAGGCAGAGAAATATCCTTATGAAGACCGGCGGGCATATCACGGGTTTTTCGGTGACTCTTTTCCCAGAGAAACCAGCTCACAAGTCCGACCAGTAGGGTCGATGAAAAAATCATTGGAATCATTTCAGTTCTCAGCATCCTTCATTTTGGTTCGAAGCCAGCAACGTCACACAGAGTCTCTTTTTTCAGGCGCTGCTTCAGATGCAGCGCTGCGGTTATTAGCTTTAGTGGCGGCGGTGATTGCACTTCGTTGGCGAACTCCGGTTTAGCCAGTAAACCCTGATACCATGTGGTGACTCGCGGATGCTGCTGTGCAAACGGATAGCCAGCTTCCTTTAGCCTGTGTGTGTAAATAAACCATGCGATGTCCAGCAAGGTTATTTCAGAACCGCACAGGTAAGGCTGGCTGGCCAGCTGTTGCTCAAACCTTTGGTAAACAGCATGAAACTTTCTGGCACTTTCCCGGGCGCCGGTATCAGTAATTCCTTGCTTTGCGTAGTCGTGCCAGAAATTGAGCTCGATTGCTTTTTGTGTATCTTGTTGCCCTTTGATGGTGCCCGCCTTGCTTTCCATTGCCGCCAGCGATTGGGGCTTCTTCTGTGCCAGAAATTTTGGTACGACAAAGCGCATCGTCAGTGCGCGTAAATCCAGGTGCAGATTGTCTTCTTCTTGCAGGCTGGCAATTATCTCGTCGCGCAAAGCTGCGGGAATCAAGTTTGGCTCGGGAAAACTCTCGTCCAGGTACTGCAAAATGTCGTTGCTCTCAATGTGCACAACACCGTCATGTACTAACACTGGCACCAGACCGCGTGGATTGATGCCCAGAAACCAGGGTTTAAAGTTTTCCTGTGTTGCCAGGTTCAGCGGACGCGGCGCCCAGTCGATACCCTTGAGGTTCAAAAAAATACGCGTTTTCTGCGAGCAGGCGGAGCCCTGGAAATGAATCAGGTGAACACCTCGCCACTTTAGAACCTCTTTGGTTTCTATGTCCGATTCCAGCAATTGCACCATTGTTTTTTACATCCTCCTAAAACCAGGGGCGAGCAGGGAGTTCCATTGCTTTCTTCAGCATGCCTAGTGTTTTCGGTTCGATCTTCCCTGACTTAATAGCGCGAAAAGCCGCGATCATACGTTTCAGGCTAAAGTGCGGACGCATGGCAGGCGGTACATCATCGCCCCAGGCCCACAGACTACCCATATCAAGTGGGTGGTAACGCGTTTCGAATTCGGCGTCGAACACATCGCCGTCCGCGTAGTGCTCCAGCTCATCACCGGTAGGGTCAAGCCAGTAGTCAAACACCTGACTGCCGAGAATATGCCGACCGATACCCCAAAAATGGTTCCAGCCGTTGAGCTTCAGGTGTTGCTGCCCCTGGCCAATGCTGTCGATGTCCAGTGTTTCGTATGCGCTGTGCATGTATTCTGCGGCCGCATTCTGCACTAAGACAACAGTGTGGTGATCAGCCGGTGTGGCACCCTTGTCCAGGCGATTGAACGCCAGCGCGGGTGTGCCATCTTCCAGGCACTGCACATCTGTTGGGATAATGCCGAGATGGCGCATATACCACTGGATAGATTCTTCGAAGTTGGACACCGACAGTACATAGTGGCCCAGGCGATGTACCGGGGAAGGCCCAGTCTTTGTTCTAATCCCCGTGTTGACCCGGACTTTCTCCGTGGGCGTGTTAACGGCAGGACGTTGGCGCTGCGGCAATTCGTCGACCCGCTCGCGGCCCCAAACCAAATCTACAATGAAGCCGTCCGGATCGTGCAGGCGAACTCTTTGGCCACCGCCGGGTCCATCAATGCCGCTGATGGGCTGCGCACAAATTTCGCTAACGCGATGCAGTTCTGCTTCGCTGTTGACGCTATAACCTGCGCCGAAAAAACCGTTGAGCTTGCCATTTTTATGCGCAACGTAAAAATAAGGCAGGGCGCCTGTGCCGCGCATATAGAGCGCGTCAGGTGTCTCTTGTGCTACCTGAAAACCGAAATCGACAAGGAACGCCTTTTGTAACTGCAGGTCGGTTTTGTTAAATAGTATGTACGCTATATCGCTGGCCTTAACTATAGGCTCAGCCTTGTTAATTGAAATGCGGCCGATTTTTTCGCGCGCTTGCTGCGAGTGGAGTTCAGAGCCTGGGTAGTTTAAGTCGTTATAAAAATCAGTCATGGCGCCGCCATATCAGTTGATCCTGTATATCCCGCGTAGTCGCAGTTAAGGTGAGTCTATCTTCTACAAACTGATACTTGCGAGTAAGGGTGGTATCAATCATTTGTGGCATGAGCGCTTCACGAACCCGATGGTGCACCTCACCATCAGCAACATCAAAGGGGCCGCAGTAGGCGACATAACCTGTGCATGCCAGGTAGAACTGTCTCATCAAGTCCATTTGGTCGCTATCCAATGGTCCAGCGGGATGCTCGAGTATGCTGCGTTTAAGTGCCTGAATGGCACTACGGTCATCTGAAACGGCTTTGCGTCCTGTTTCCATCAATGTGGCTGATACCCAGCCATCGGCGGTATACATAATGTGGCCGACAGCATTTCCGGCGTAGGCGTGACGCTTCTTTCCTGAGCTTACGTTCACTACGCTCCATTCTAGGAGTTCCCAGGTGCCGACAAATTGTCTTGTTTCTTCGTTCATTTCTGGGATTTTTCGAGTACTCTTTGGGTGAAATAAACTAGCATATAACAAGTATAATCAAAAATAACTTGCATTATGTCAAATATTAAATTACCGTTGGCCACGGCTACACCCAAACTAAAAGATCAATATGGCTGCTCGCTCAATGTTTCAGGACGATACGATTACACGGCACAGGGAACACTCGATAATGTGGGTAATCGTTTTATTACCTAGGTAAGAGAACACGTTTCGGGATAATCGATCACTCACATTTTTTGTGTGTATGGGACTCCAAACACGACCCTGTCCGCTATGCCACTCCCGAGCAATCGCTTCAAAGGTATTGGTGCTATCCGATAGCGCCGTCGCCTTCATAAGCTTTTTGTAATCGCTGGGATCAGTGCCTGCGGCGAGTTGTGCTCTCGCTGCATCGCGAGCAGCACGCGCATCCTTCAATGAGATTTCGGGGGAGGGGCCGATGGCGAGCCGTTTCTCTTTTCCACCGAATCGATACTTCAATCGCCAGAGTTTGCCACCCGCTTTGGTGACCTCGAGGTAGAGTCCTTTCTCGTCGTAGAGCCGGTAAGTCTTGCCCTTGGGCTTGGCGTGATTAATGGTAACGATGGTGAGCGACATGTGGGGGCATTTTCATGAGTTTAATTGGATATGCCCCCAATTATGCCCTCAGATGTCACGAGACAGCATTGGATTTAGTCGGATCATTGAAGTATAAAAAGCCCCGTAGATACTGGGCTTTAGAGATGTAGCTGGACGCCACGAGATTTTAATTTGGTGGAG
>QXYP01000188.1:8015-17192 GCA_009886815.1 Halieaceae bacterium | reverse complement strand
TACTTAGCCCCTAAGCCTATCGTATTTTTCTGTCTGACCAAGCACTAAAGCTCGGTAGTTGTATCCCTAGTGGTGATGACGTAGATTTTAGCCCAGCTTCAAAACATTGTGTTTTGGACAACGGTTGAAAGACTTAACAAGTCTCTGGGGAAAACTATGAAAAAAAATACAACAATGCAGCGTAGCTTAAAGACGGTGAGTGCTATTGCGGTTCTGTCACTCGCGGCTTGCGGCGGTAATGAAGCCCCCATCGCCCAAGAGGCTGCGCCTGCGGTGAATCCCAATATTGAGACGGCTAAACAGTGGGTAACAGCCATGAGTACGGGGCAGGCCGAGGGTTTGGCGGCGGTAACATCGTTGATGGCCGATGACGGGCAAATGATGCGCAGTCGTTACGTGGGTTTTGGCTTCACCTGGGATCCTTCAGATGGCGAGGGTCGTATGATTGTGGGTACGGTTACGCCAGAAAGCCCAGCCGCTGAGGTTTTACAAGCAGGAGACGAATTTGTCTCGGTCCGTGGTGTTGAAGTGAACGAAGCCAACATGGATAAGCTGGATTTTCGCGGAAAGCCCGGGGAAGTGGTGGAGGCCGTTATTCTTCGCGGTGAGGAGACCATGGAAATAGCGGTCACCCGCGGCGTCATTGCCACACCGATTTCCAAGGCACAGAGTTTAGAGTGGATGGCCACAGGCGACGGTGAAAACTGGGCCCCCGATAAGTGGGAGTTACATGAAGCGGTTGGTGATGGTGACGTGGTTTATGTCTGGACTCAAAACTGGGATACCGATGAGAATTCGGGCTTGCCGGTAGACACTCATGTGGTAACACGATTTGTTTTCAACGATGCGGGTCAAGTAAGTACTGTGGCTAGCCTCAGCGAAGATCGCTTTGCGTTAGAGCAGGCAGGGTGGAATATTAGTCGTTAAGTTGCTTAAAGTTCGACTGCCAGTAGTGAATCTTTGCAGTCGGACTAGTATCAATCAAAGCCCACCTTCGGTGGGTTTTTTTATGGCGCAATCAAAGTTTGGCGTGCGTACTGTCACTGAAGGTGTTTTTACGTCAACGTTTTCGCTTTGTTGTTACGGCTGAGAATCTGGCGAGTGTTCGACTTCGGGTAATGATCTCTACAGGTCGATTTATGCCAACGCTTAGATGATGTGGGTAAGCCTGATGGGTATGTCGCGCTTTATTTTACTCTGAGATGAGTCCCATGATGGTGTCCACTACGACAGTAATAGGAATCCCCATAGGTTTAGGGGTGAGTGCGTCCATTTGATTGAACACGGTTTGCCCTTCAATTATTGATAGGGCCAGCGTCGCCAATCGCCTGCTTTTTTGAACGCTATGCTTTGGGTGCGCCGCTCTTATCAGCTTTGTGAAGACTACGATCGCCTCCTCGTAATAGTTGACCATAATTTCAGCGGCATAAGCGTGCACTCTTGCGGCAGCCCACAGCTCAATAAAGAAGCCGACTAAGGGGCTGTTAAACGTTGAGTCGCACATGGCTTCGACAAACTGCTGGAGGTGGTCTTTCGCATCCACAGTGCCATGTTGATCCGCCGTGTTCATCATTTCAGCCCATGCTTTGTCGACAATGTTTCCAAAGGCTGCTTCAAAAAGGTGTTGGCGGCTTGGAAAGTAATACTGCAGCGTCGCCATTCGAATGCCTGCGACTTCCGATGTATTACGCACGGTAAGTGCGGAAAAGCCCTTCTCCAATAAGATGGTTGCAGCTGCCTCCAAAATGAGACCGCGCCTTTCTGCCGCTTTCAAACGTTTGGTGGCTCGGTAGGGCGCTTTTGTGTTTTCTTTTAGGGCCACGGTTAAACCCATAAGGGAGATACGGGATAGTGTTCAGGATTTGCAATCGCGTGTCGATCTCAATTAATCTGTCAAATGACAGATTAATTGAGATCATCATAATGGCGCATGTAACCCATCTACCCGCAAGTTCCTCTGCTTCAGATATTGTGGCTGTCATAGAGGAGCATGGCGCCGTCATAGTCGATGATTTTGTCTCTGCAGAATGGCTGTCTGAATTTAATCGCGCGATACAAACATCGATCGATAGCTACAAGCCCTATGATTACGGCGAGCCTGAGGCCATGGAGTTTCTTGGGTACAATACGGTGCGCCTTAACGGCCTTGTCTGCAAAGCCGACAACTACCTTGAGCTCATGTTGGATGAGCGCCTGTTGGGTGTCATGGATGCGTTGTTGGCGCCCAGCTGCGGGCAGTACTTATTAAATTCCAGCGAGATCATTGAAATCCATGGCGGTGAGACGGCCCAGGAGCTGCACGTTGACGATATGATTTGGCCCGGTCATTTTTGGATGCCGGGGCGCATGCTGCAGTGCAATTCCATGGTCGCGGGAACTGATTTTACCGAGGCCAATGGCGCAACCCAGGTGGTGCCTGGTAGTCATCTCTGGGAGGACCCGGAGCGAACAGCGAGGCCCAGTGAGATCGCCCGAGCGGTTATGAGCGCCGGTAGCATTGTGTTTGTGGGTGGAAAAACCTTACATGGGGGAGGTACCAATACCTCTGGCACGGTGCGCAGAGCTATCGTCACCTCGTTTGTGCTGGGGTGGCTGCGTACCCAGGAAAACCACTTCCTGCACACCACGCTTGAGCAGGCCAAAACATGGCCCACGCGCGCAAGGCAGCTACTCGGTTACGACCTTTACTCCCATTATGACGATGGTTTGATGGCGGGCCCACTTGGGTACTACGAGTATGGCAGTCCCGAAGTTCTGTTTGAGACACCCTAAGAAAATAATTATTAATTAGTGCAGTGACCGGCAAATTTTGAGCTCTTGCAAATCCCTCTGATATCTCAGATGTGTTCTGCAATGTTCCACTTGGTGCATGGCCTTCGTCGAAAAAGTCGATGCGCTTTTGGGCGGGCCGATCCCAGTTTGCGCACTGGGAGGCTTTACACACCGTTTGCCAAAAGGCACTGGGTGTTCAAATGAGACTGCATCTGCTGTTGAGGTCGAACCTACCGCTGATGTACTGCTTCGCCTTGAGTGAACCATTGGTTTATTCCTCAGGTCGAGATACCTATAGAGAGCTCAAGTGGATTTATTTGACAGGTGATAGAATTCCAACTATTTTTGGTCGAACGACTAAAAATAATAAGCGCCTATGAATTACCTACAACCATCAATAATTCTCGCGGTGCTAATACGAGCATTCAGGCGGGCCGCGCACAGTTTTTGCGTTCAGGCTGCGCTGCAAAAAGGCCAAGGTTCTTATGGTGCGCTGATAAAGGACGCCGCGCGGCGGCTAACGCATAGGAGTTTGGCGGGTATGCCCGTCGCAGGTGTTCCATTTGAGTGCAAACACGACGATAAAAATATCCTCTAAAGGAATGGAGGCAGCCATGCCAAAGCAAAAATCAAGTAAAGGCTTTTTCAGTATAGCTATTGCAGCGCTTATACTGTCCGCGGCTGCTCAAAGCGAGTCAACGAGTAGTCTGAGGGCTGTATCGGTCGATCCAGCTGAGCTCGCGGCTTTCAAGGTGGCAATACGCGCAAAGTACGACATGAAGGAGGCCGCTTTTAAAGCGAACGATGTCGAGCCCATTATTAATCATTTTTATTCGGACAGTGTCATTTCTGTCGACAGTGAGGGGGCGGTACATCGGGGCAGAGTGGGCATTCGCCCTGTCTATGAGCAGGTCATTGGTTCGTTTGTGGCTATCGAGTCTTACGAATCGTTCGTCAATGGCAATGCGGGTTGGGACTGGGTCAACTTTCATGTCAGTTTTCCACCGGAAGCTGAGATGGATCCCTTTAGCTTTAAAATGCTTTTTCTCTGGGAAAACATAGGGGGTGAGTGGTGGTCGCACGGTGAAATGTACGTGCCAGGTGCGTTCGAAATTTCGAGTCAATAGTCGGGAGGAGCATGGGAAATGAAAAAGACATTTGATAAAAAAGTGCCCTCTATTTCGCGGCGCGATTTTGTCGGGGGCACATTGATTGGAAGTGGTGTTGCGTTGCTAACTGCGCTGGCACCGCGGTGGGCGACTGCAAAAGGTGGAGTCAACTTGCCACCGGAATTTCCGCAGTCGATTGCGGCTCCGCTGAACACACTCGATGCCTCGTGGACTGGTCCTGGAGGAGTCGGTAGCTATGCCACGGCCAACGGTAATACCCACGATGTCGTAAATGCTGCTCATACGTTCCGTAATCGAGATTTTGATGCCCAGCTTGCCAATGCTAAAGCAACTGGGGAGCACTTTGATCTAGTTATTGTAGGCGCAGGATTTGCCGGTATTAGCGCGGCTTATACCTATTTAAAGTCGCAACCCGATGCGCGTATCTTGATACTTGAAAACCACGCTATGTTCGGTGGCGAGGCGCGACAAAACGAGTTCGAAGTTGATGGCTACCGCTTGTGGGGTCCTCAAGGGTCTAATGGAGCTGTTTGGCCGCTTGATGGTGCAAAGAAAATTGGGATGTACTCAGATCTTTGGGGTGAGTTGGATCTTCCCACGGAGTTGGAGTGGCAAGAGGCCACAAACAGCGATTTAAAAATACCAGAAGATATTTATTCGCCCATGCACCTTACCTGGGAAGAAACCGATTTAGGGTGGTTTCACGAAGAAACCGGCATGGCGGTTAACCCTTGGTCGAATCGATTCAGGGATGTGCCTCTAGACGACAAAACAAAAAATGATTTGATTTGGATGGAGCTTTATCGCCAGCCCCAAGAGCGCGAAGATTGGGCTCAGTGGCTCGATTCAATGACCTATAAAGAGTTCATGAAGAACGAGATGGGCATCGATAATGAGTTTATTGATGAGTATCTCAATCCATTTGCCGCAGCAATGGGATGTGGTTTGGGCACCGATGTTATTTCGGCCTATCAGGCGTTCAATTTTATTCAGCCAGGTGTGAATCAGTACGGCCGACAATTTGGGATTGGCGATCCGACAGACTATGTGTATCTAGCGAGCTTTCCTGGCGGCAACACCGGTATTTTACGTCACCTGGTGCACCGCATTATTCCCGACGTCTTCGGCGACGCAGAGTCTTTGACTGAGATTATTTCGAACCCGGTTAACTTCGCGGCGCTTGATGGAGCCGAGCAGGCGGTGAAAATGAGACTGAGTTCTCTGGTGGTCAATGTTCATCACGAGGGACCTGCGGAATCAGCCGAGAAAGTTCAGATTACTTACCTCAACGACGAGAAGATGCATCGGGTGACGGCAGACCGTGTTGTCATGGCGGGTCAGCAACACCTGAACAAGCGCGTGGTGACTGACTTACCCGAATCGTATCGAGCGGCTATGGACGAGTTTAAGCACTCGCCCATGTTGACGGTCAACGTGGCGCTTCGTAACTGGAAGTTTATGGATAACATGGGCGTTGCGTCGGTGCGATGGTTTGGCGACAACATGGGCGGGTGGTTTACCAGCCTGCGTAAGCAAATGGTTCTCGATGGTGAGGAGCCTATGCCCTTGGACCCAGAAAAACCCACGGTTTTGACGCTCTACAATTCATTTTGCACCCCGGGGTTGCCTTTGCATGAACAAACTGTTGCGGCCCGCATGCAGCTGTTCTCACTGAGCTATGCCGATGTGGAGAATGAAATACGCAGCCAGTTCACAAAAATGTTTGGCCCTGGTGGCTTTGATGCCGATCGGGATATTGCCGGTATCACACTCAATCGGCAGGGACACGCCTATATTGTTACGCCCCCAGGTTTCTTCTTCGGTAAGGATGGCAACCCGCCGCCGAGTGATGTAATCCGCCAACCTCACGGACGCATTGCCTTTGCTCACTCGGAGCTTATGGGTTATCAGATGTGGGAAGGAGCCGCTCACGAGGGTGAGCGTGCCGCTAAGCAGATGCTTGAGATCTAAATAGCGGGCAGCTCAGCCCCCAACTAATAGTTTTCACAACTCGGAGTTTCAATATGGCCCACCTAAATCCGCTCAATGCGGCTGACATCGAAGACGCCGATCTCCAAAGCATGCTCAAGCGGTACCTCGACATTCGCAAGTTTATTCCCAACAGCGTTTTGACCATGGCACGAAGGCCGTCAATTGCCAAAGCCTTCGCCCAGCTTAACCAAGCGATTCTCTATGAGGGTACCGTACCTGAAGAGACGAAAATGCTGGTCGCACTAATTAGCAGCCAGGCCAGTGGCTGTCGCTATTGTCAGTCACACATGGCTAACTTGAGCAGTATTTATAAAGCTTCAGATGAAAAGATTGCACATCTCTGGGAATTTGAAACCCATTCACTTTTTTCGGATAGCGAGCGTGCTGCGCTGCGCGTGGCTATGAAGGCTGGCCAGTTACCCAATGCATGTAATGACGAAGATTTCGATGCCCTCAAGGCCCATTGGGATGAAGGACAAATTGTGGAAATCGTGGCTTCTATCGGTCTTTTTGGCTACCTCAACCGATGGAATGACACCATGGCCACTGAGCTGGAGGAATACCCTGCCGGGGTTGCTGAGCGCACATTGGGCGACTGGGGCTGGAACCGGGGTAAGCATCTATAGGGCCCCGCCTCATCGTTTTTGGGCTATCAGTAGCCGCTATTCCAGTCTGGAATCACGATATTATTTTCGTGAGCGTAGACTTCCCAAAGTTCGATGAGTTCTTTGAGCTTATCTGGTCTTTTACTGGCAAGGTCATGCTGTTCTGCCAAGTCTGTGCTTACATTGTAAAGTTGCCATTCACCCGTCCCCTGAGGGGAGTACATTTCCAACAGATTCCAACTGCCCTGACGAATACTGCGTTTACCAAACAGCTCCATCCCCAGAACCCTATCCTCACTAGGATTTTCTGTCTCGATATAGGTGTCATGCAGCAGGGCATACATTGATTGTCCACTAATAGCACTGACTTTCCGGCCACGAAAGCGACCTTGGGGCAGGGGAATACCCGCGAGTTCCAGAAGTGTGGGCGCGATGTCTTTGACACTGAGTAATTCCGAACGCTGCACGCCACGGGCCAACTGCTTGGGATATGAAATAAAGGCAGGCACACGGGTGCCGCCCTGTGAGACATAGGCTTTGTAGCCCCTAAATGCCGGCGTGGCTGCCCAACCCCATCCCGGGCCGTACAGCACGTAGGATTCTGCGTTACCCAGGGCTTCCAATTGGTAGTTGAAGGTTTCCAGAACCCACTTCCGCGCTTTGGGGAACACCGGCTCGGGAAATAATGCGTCGAGGCTGTGTCCTTCTGCACCGTTATCCGAAAGGAACACAACAACCGTGTTGTCGAGGACACCCTCGGCGCTTAACGCAGCAATCAGGCGGCCCGTATGGCGGTCAACTTCATCCACCATGGCGGCATAAATCTCCATACGCCTAGCCGATAAGGCCCGTTCTTTGGCTGATAAATCCTGCCAAGCTGGAGCATCATTCGGTCGAGGGCTTAGTGACGTTCCCGGTGGGAGTATGCCCAGTTCAATCTGGCGCGCTAGGCGCTGTGCAGCCAGTACGTCATAGCCAGCATCGTACTTGCCCTTGTGCCGAGCAATTGCCTCAGGGGGTGCCTGCAGGGGCCAATGAGGAGCGCTGAAAGCCAGGTAGGCAAAGAAGGGTGTTTTGGCTTCGGCGGTGGACACAACGTGTTGCTCGATGTAGCCGATGAGCTGGTCGACATAGAATTGGCTGGAGTATTCGAAATTATTGGGCAGCTGATCCAGCAGTTTTCCGTCCTCGCGATACTTAGCTTTGCCCCGATTGCCCACCTCGGTTTCCCAAAGCGACTGCATATCGGAAAAATGACCAGCGCCACCTTGCAGCAGGGCAAAGGCTTGATCAAACCCCCGCTGCGTGGGTCCCTGTTCTTGGGTCAGTCCCAGGTGCCATTTGCCGCTCATAAAGGTTTGATACCCCGCATCCTGAAACAGGGCAGGTAGAGGCGCAACGCGCTCGTGCAGATAGCCTTCGTAGCCGGATTGGCCTTTTTGATTGGGTGCGAGTTCTTCAAACATATTGCCTAGGCCGGCAATATGGCTATCAACACCAGAGAGCAGCATAGAGCGCGTAGGAGAGCAGGTTGGCGCGGTGTGAAAGTTGGTGAGCACAATGCCCTGGGAAGCCAATGCATCGATGTTGGGTGTCAGTATCTCGCTGCCGGTGAACCCCAGGTCAGAAAATCCGGCGTCATCAACCACGATGATCAACACGTTGGGCGGTTCTGCGCCTAGCTCCTGCGTACGCAGACTCTGTGGGGCGTCGGTGGCCACCTTGGGCTGACAGCCCGGGAGCAGGAGCACACCGACACCGCCCAGCGCGAATATAAGCACCAGCCGGGCATAAAAATGGAGGGCGCCTGGCCCTCCATAATAGATGCTGCGACGGCGCACTGGCCCCAACTCAGAAATTGTAAGTGCCGGTCACGCCCCACCACTGGGGAGCGCCGTATACAGCAGTGCCACCCAAAATGCCGAGGTCGAGGGCGTACTGTTTGTACTCCTCATCGGCCACATTCTTGACCCAAGCCCGAAGGCTCCAGGCGTCAGTGGCGTAGGTAGCGCTGACATTGGCGACGTTATAGGCCTCCTGAAACGCCGCGGCGCCATTGGTGACTTCCAGATATTGATCGCCGTAATAAACACCATCGAATTGGAAGGCCAAATTTCCTTGGCCCACATCAAAGTTGTAGCGAACGAGGTAATTGAAGCTCACGTCGGGTGTATTGGGGAGCTCCATGTCATTGAGGAAGTCTACGGGCCAATCAACCGAGAAGCCTACGGGTGTTCCCTGTGACTGGGGTGTCTCTACATTGTCGACCGAAGAGTCTTGTAGGGAAACACCCAATAAGATGTCCCAATTCTCGGTGGGCAACAGGGTCAGCTCAATTTCTGCGCCTTGGTTTTCTGCCTGGGCGTTACTCACGCTAGGCGTACCTCCTGAAAAGGTAAAGGCTTGATAGTCACTGTAGTCGTAGTAAAACGCTGTGGCGTTTAACCGCGCACGGCCATCCAGAAATTCAGTTTTTACACCTAATTCGAAGGCGTCCAGAACCTCTTCTTCGTGACGTATTTGGTCGAGGGTGACATTCGCTGAGGGCGCGAAGTTACCACCTTTGATGCCGCGATTGTAAGACGCAAACAGCAGCGTGCTATCGCTCATGCGGTAATCAAGTTGCAAGCGCGCGGCATAATCACCGTAGTCAACTTCATTTTGGGGGTCGCCGCCGG
>QXYP01000188.1:0-8005 GCA_009886815.1 Halieaceae bacterium | reverse complement strand
GCGAGATTCAAGGTTTCTACTGCAACAGCTGTTCCATCAGTAGCCCCTGTAGCAACATCGGTGATGAGGGCATCTGCCTGAAATGTTGTCGTAAAATCAAGGTCCTTGTCATCCTGAGAATAGCGATAGCCACCGATCAGTGTTAATGCATCGGTTAAATCAAACTCAACCTGGCCAAATACCGACCAGTTGCGAGACTCCAGCAGGTAGTCCTGGGCAACTCGGGCGTTTACCGCGAGATTGTTACCGGCGTTATCAAAGAAGCCCAATCCAGCAGCTACACCACCTACGGGCGCGCCAACGGTCACAACATCTGCGTCGGTTTCCATATCCAGAAAATAAGCGCCGGCAGTCCAGCGGAGTTTGTCCCCCTCACTGGAAAGCCGAATTTCCTGTGATAGCTGTGAAAAGTCGGCAATGGTTGTAAATTCAATGATGGGTGCTGGAATCCCATCGCCATCTTCGGTGTAAAACTTGTCGGTGGCTGAGTAATTTGTAATCGATACCAGCTCCAAGTTGTCACTCAATTCCCAGTCGAGGCGAGCGCTAACGTTGGTCGTATCGCGGTCCATGTAACCGGCATAGTCCGAGTAGTTCTTGAAGGGCTCGGGAGAATCGCCTTTGAAGGTGGTGCGGCCTGCGGTATCTACGGGCGTGAAACAGTTTATCTGGTCATTACAAAAGAAAATGGCAGAGGTGGCACCGTCCGGCGCCCCAATGACATCGGTCACAAAGGCGGTAAATTCGGGAGGAACGTATGCGTTGGGGTCTGCAGGGTCCGTGGCCGGGATACTGGCATCGCCGTAAGGCAGGAAGCTGTAGCCACCGGTGGGCACATCAGTATCTTCCGAATACTTGGCACTTAAGGACAGGGTAGCCCTGTCTGAAAGGTCAAATTGAAAGGCTGCGCGAAGTGCGTAGCCGTCTGCGCCACCAAGATCTTGTCCACTCGGTGGCGGCAGCACACTCACAGGAACTACCGTGAGATCCTGCGGGTAGAGGGCTGATTCAATATAACCGTCAGACTCTTCTTTGCGCAGCGCAATACGGTAGCGTGCGCTGTCTGAAAACGACCCGCCAAAGGCGGTCTCAATACTGTATTTTGAGTAGTCAGAGTAAGTGCCCTCGACATAGCCATTAAACTCCGTGTCATCGGCGCCCTTAGTCACATAATGGATGACACCTCCAGTCGCGTTTCGGCCAAACAAAGTGCCCTGGGGGCCACGCAGTACTTCAACACGGTCAATATCAAAAAGCTGCCCGCTAATGGCGTTCATGCTGGCGACGTAGGCATCGTCTATATAAACCGCAACCGGGGCCTCGTTGTTGTCGGTGAAGTTGTTCTGGGAGACGCCTCTAATGTTGAAGGTGACCAGGTTTGGCGAGAAGCTAGTCATTTGCAATCCCGCTATCTGTTCTGTGATTTCAGTGGTATTCGTGACCCCCAGAGCTTTCATTTGGTCACCGGAGTAGGCTGTCACAGAGACGCCCACATCTTGCAGATTTTGTTCGCGCTTCTGTGCGGTAACCACCACCTCCTCCAGCACGGAGGCTTGCGAGCTCACGGCGCCAATGACTGCCGTAAGGGCGAACCCAAAGGCGCCTGCGGTAGTGAGGTTTGCTTTTAGTATTTTTTTGCTCATGGGATTGCCCTCAGTAGTGAGAGTTAATTTTTATTTTTTCCTCTGACGGTGCCGTAGCTGTCATAGGTAACGTGTTACACAGATAATAGGTAACGTGTTACTTTTATGCAAGCATCATTGTTTAAGTATTAAGCTCTGTATGTGTATGGCCTTTCTTTAGGGGCGGACCGCTTTTGAAGTGGGGTTAGGTTAGAGGGATAAAAATAAAGATACCGAGTATGGATTTATGTCGAATTTTGAGGAAGTTGATCACAGTCTTAGGCAGACCACACTGATTTCAGCGGCATACCCAGTGGGCCCAGCTGCGATCATTTTAATGCCAATGATTGTGGGCGGTTTAGTCGATAGTTATGGGTTTAGCGAGCAGCAAGCGGGAGCTGTGGCGACCGCTGAAGGCGTTGGGTTGGTGCTGGGACTGTTAATCGCAGCATTGTGGGTGCGCCAGGTCACTTGGAGGAGGTCACTTTTTATAGGGCTTGCGGCCTATGCGACATTGAATTTTGGTAGTTCCATGGCAGAGGGTTACCTGCAAATTGTGCTGCTGCGTTTCCTGTCAGGCTTTATCGGTGGCTCGGTTTTCGCCATAGTTGTGGCTGCGCTAGGGGACAACCGCGAGCCCGATCGAGCATTTGGTATTGGTCAGGCGGTTCAGGGGTTACTCATGGGGGCTCTGTTTGCACTGGCACCCGTGCTGATGAAAACCTCTGGCGTCAATGGCGTTTTTTACATGATGGCTGGCCTCGCTGTAATGGTGATGCTCTTTTTGCCGCGCTTTCCCCAATACGGTTTGGTCCGGGCTTCCGCTAGGGGCGCGAGTGGTAAAAATAATGAACACAAGGGAGCGCTGGGTTGGTTGTACCTGGGGCTATTTGGTGGCTTTGTTTACTACCTGGCCGTCTTTGGTTTTTGGGGGTTTATCGAACGAATGGGTATGCAGGCCGGGCTTGCATCCAGTACCGTTGGGTTGGCTTTAGGGGTTTCACAGATTGCCGCGATTTTTGGGGCACTCGCAGCTGCTGGCGCTGCGCAACGCTTTGGTCGATTTCTACCTTTACTGCTCGCATTACTCGGGCAGCTGTGGGTTCTGTGGTTATTGCTTGGGCAATTTTCGTCACTGGCTTTTTATGCGGGTGCCTGTGCCTATCAGGGCTTGTATGTATTGGCCACATCTTACCAACTGGGTGTCATTGCCACCTTAGATTCCAAGGGCAAGTTTATTGTGATAATGACCGCTCTGCAGGGTTTGGGAGCAGCATTGGGCCCCTCTATAGCGGCGGCTTTGGTAAGTGATGGTGACTATTCATTGATTAATGGGGCCGCCGCGGGTGCACTCGGGCTGAGCTTAGGAATCTTCCTGGTGCTGAGTGCGCGTAACCGAGGTCGGCTGCAGTAAAAGGGGTTTTAAAATGACGATGCAGGTTGATCTAAGTGGTCGTGTCACGATTGTTACAGGTGCAGGCCAAGGTATTGGCGAAGGCATAGCAAAAGTCTTTGCTGGCGCCGGCTCTAAAGTCGTGGTCGCGACCCGCTCTGCTGATAACGGACAGCAAACAGTAGACGATATTGTTGCAGCCGGTGGCGAGGCCATGTTGGTGCAGTGTGACGTGGGGAAGCGCTCGGAAGTTGAAAAAGTAGTGTCAGCCACTGCAGCACGGTGGGGACGAATTGATATCGCGATTCACAACGCTGCGATCTTTCCAATACACAGCATTGCCGATATGCCCGATGAGGTATTAGACCAAACGTTGGCTGTGAATATGAAGGCGGGCTTCTGGTTAACACAGGAGTCATTGCCGTTTTTCAGAGCACAAGGTGGCGGGCGGATTATCTTTACGTCATCTGTGACCGGTCCCACGGTAGCCATGCCGGGCACCTCGAATTACGCGGCATCCAAAGGTGCCATGAACGCATTCATAAGAACCGCCGCTCTCGAGCTCGCCCGGGAAAATATCACCGTAAACGGTGTAGAGCCGGGTTACATCATGACTCAGGCCATGGGACTTTTGGCTAACGATGAGGAGCTTAGGGAAATGGCGTCGCTTATTCCCAAGGGAGAAATTGGCGTGCCCGACGACATAGCCTACGCTATGCTATTTCTGGCCAGTGACGAGGCCTCCTATATTACCGGGCAGACTCTTATTGTAGACGGCGGGTCGACTCTGCCAGAGAGTCCTGTGGTACTGAGGGCTTTTTATGAAGAACAGGGGCAGCTATGAGTAATACCTCGACGACATCGGCGGGCCGCGCCAGCCAACAGACTGAGCTCTTGCGTCGACGGGAAAAACTACTGGGTAAAAATACCCCTTTGTTCTATGACCAGCCATTGCACCTTGTTCGTGGGCAGGGGGTGCATCTTTATGATGTTAACGGCCATGAGTATCTTGATGTCTATAACAATGTGGCCAACGTGGGACATTGTCATCCCCGCGTCGTGGCGGCACTCAGTGGACAGGCGTCAACGCTCAATATTCATACCCGTTATCTGCATGAAGCGATTCTTGACTACGCCGAGAACCTGACCAGTACTTTTGCCGACCCCCTGTCGACGGTGATGTTCACCTGCACAGGGAGTGAGGCCAACGATCTGGCCCTGCGGGTGGCGCGTCATGCAACCGGTGCCATGGGCATTATTTGTACCCGCGAAACTTACCATGGCAACACCTCAGCAGTAGATGAGCTCGCAACGCTGTTCCGCGCTGGAGAAGCGGTTGGAGCGCATGTGAAGTCGGTGCCATTCCCTGATGGTTATCGTCCTGAGGGGGGGTTGCAGGATCAAGAGCTGTGCGATGCTTATCTGCGCTCCATTGATCAAGCCATTGCCGAATTCCAACAAGAGGGCATTGGATTTGCCGGAGTTCTCATTTGTCCCATTTTTGCCAACGAAGCCGTGCCCAACGTGCCCGCGGGCTATTTAAACGGTGTCGCTGAACGAGTTCAGGCCCATAATGGCCTGCTGATTTTCGATGAAGTGCAATCGGGCTTTGGCCGCACAGGCCAGCTGTGGGGATATGAATACGTTGGCGTACAGCCCGATATAGTGACATTGGGTAAGCCCATGGGAAACGGTCATCCCATAGCGGCTGTGGTGGCAAGTAGCGAGTTGGTCAATGCTTTTCGCAGTGACGTTATGTATTTCAATACCTTTGGTGGCAATCCGGTTTCCTGCGCGGTCGCACAGGCCGTATTGGATGTGATTGAGGACGAGCAGTTGGTGAGCAACGCCAGGGACGTTGGTCATTACCTCAGGAGCGGGCTGCAGGATTTGCAGCAAGTTCATGAAGTGATGGGTGACGTGCGGGGCCCCGGGCTGTTTTTAGGGGTGGAGTTGGTTAGCGATCGCCAGGCAAAGCAACCGGCAACCCAGCTTGCCGCTCAGGTGATTAATACCATGAAGGCCAAGCGCGTCCTGATTAGTAAGATTGGACCTTTTGATAACGTATTGAAGATTCGCCCGCCCATTGTCTTTTCAAAAAATAATGCCGATCAGCTTCTGGATACGCTGGACGAGGTACTAACAGAGCTTGTCAAGCAAGGAGGCATTTCGTGAGCGCGGAGTTTGCCGACAGGCCCTTAGCTCAACAGTTGTCACTGCTAGAGGAGTTGGCCCTGCAGGCCCTGCCCCAGTGGGGGCTGAGCTGTAAGAGCTTGAGTCTCATAAAGCATAGAGAGAATGCGGTATATAAATTGCTGACGCAGGACGATGAACTGTATGCCGTGCGGGTTCATCGCAGCGGCTATCACAGCGACGCTGCCCTGAGCTCTGAGTTTGTGTGGATGGAGGCACTGGAAGGCTCGGGTATGCACGTACCGCAGGTCCTGCGATGTGCCAACGGCAGTCGCTTCGCTGTCGTCGAGCACTCCGACATACCCGAGCCGCGCCAGATCGATGTATTGCAGTGGATATCGGGCGAGCAGCTGGGTTCAGTTGAGGATGGTCTGGGAGACAACGCCGATCAGATAGAACAAATGTATTCAATCGTTGGTGCAAAGATGGCCCACTTGCATACCCACAGTAGCCAATGGACCCCACCTGAAGGGTTCACTCGCCACGCTTGGGATCAAGCAGGTCTGGTTGGAGACGATCCTCTTTGGGGTAGATTTTGGGAGTTGTGCTCACTCACAACCGAACAGCGCAGCTTGCTGATCACTGCGAGGGCAACTGTAGCGGCTGAGCTCGCGGTCATGGATGCAGGCCCCTCAAACTACGGCATGATCCACGCTGATTTCGTGCCAGAAAATTTATTGGTAAATGACGATAGTATTCGTGTCATTGACTTTGATGATGCCGGGATGGGTTGGTATCTGTTTGACCTGGCAACGGCGCTATTCTTTATTCAGGACGACCCCAATTACGAACTGGCGAAGAGTGCTCTTATTGCTGCCTATGAGGTAGAGCGACCCGTTGCCGACGTGGGTCTCGCCGCACTGCCGCTGTTCATGCTGGCGCGCAGCTTTACCTATTTGGGATGGGTGCATACCCGGCCGGGTACCGAAACAGCTAAAGAGCTTACGCCGATGCTAGTCGAGATATGCTGCAGTCTTGCAGAAGCTTACCTAGACGGAGAGACGCGTTGAGGTGATCTCTTAAGGCCCTCTCTTAAGGCCCTCTTTTAACACTTGTGTCAGGGGAGACTCTGACGAGTAAAGCGCTTGCTGCTACACTCACTGCAGTGTTTAGACGTTAATGATGAGTTAAATGACAGTGGGTTTAAAGCAAGGCACCGCAACCCGGAAAGCGGGGAAAGCAACTGCAGCGAAAATACTTCAGGCTGCACACGACATGTTGGCATCGGAGCCTTTAATTCGCTTTACCCTACGCAACATCGCAGGCAAGGCCGAAGTGAGCTTGGCCAACTTGCAGTATTACTACCCGCGTCGAGAAGCATTGATTGAAGCGATGATGAAAGATATTGATTGCCGATATCGTGATGCCTGCCAGAGCGCTATTAGTGCCCAGTCGGCCAGTGCGCCCAGCGAGCAAATCAAAGCGGTTCTGAGGTTTCAGTTAGAGGACGCCACGCAGACAAAAACGCGGCAATTTTTTATTCAGCTATGGGCATTGCTAGGGTCTATGGACAACTTCTCAGGTCGCTATCTGGAAACGCTCTACGCCTATGACCTAGAAATACTGAGCAAGCCAATTGCGGCACTACATAGCAATATTGCTAAGGCAGAGGTTCGTGACAGGGCACTGCTGATCGCCAGTCTAGTTGAGGGGCTAATGGTTCTGGTCGGCGATACCTCGAAAAAGCGTGCGTCCACAAAGCGCACGGTCGATTTGTTGTTTCAAACCGCCCTCAATATTGCGCTTGAGCCTCCGCGGTAATCATTGAGTTGGCGCCGACACTGGAAGCGGGGGTGCTTTATAGGGACCGCTTGAGTGCACTTCGACCTTCGCTTTAATCGAGAATAAAGAGTCCGTCTGTACTGACAAGATGAGATGAGCTTTTATCGGTTGCGGGCCGCTAATTCTGATTTGATGTTTTCAGGCCCTTAATGTTGGCCGAGGGGCCTTCAATGTCTGTATAGACAAGTTCCCCACTGGCCTGCCTGTCGAGTTCGGCGGCATTGGCCTCATCGGTATCAATATGCATTTCAAGTCGGTAGCCGGGGCTTACTCGAACCAACACGTCACAAAAAATGAGGTCTCTGGGGCCGCCGGTAATCGCAACCTCAACCTCATCTTTGTTTTTGACGCCAAAGCGCTGGGCATCGTCTGGGTGCATATGAATGTGGCGGCGGGCACAGATCAGCCCTTCGTTGAGCCGCACGCTACCTTTAGGGCCTGTCAGGGTTATTGGTGCCGACCCTTTTACCCGGCCTGAGTCTCTAACGGGTGCATCGACGCCCAAAAGGTATTCATCGGAACGTGAGACCTCGATTTGATTTTTGCTGCGCAGGGGGCCCAACAGGCGCACGCCCTCAATGCTATTTCTCGGCCCTACTAAGGTGACCTTTTCTTTGCAGGCAAACTGTCCCGGTTGGGATAGGTCGGCGTGATGGGTGGGTTCTGCGTCGTCACCGAACAAAAGTGCGAAGGTGCCTTTGTCCAAATGTAAGTGCCGTGCGCTGACCGCAATAGGAATACTCAGATCAGTCTTCAGCTGTGCTTGCTGTCTAATTAAGCCCGCCGTTTGCCGTGCAATCATGAGCTCTTCATTGGTTTTCACGACCAGGGCAGGCACCCTGGAGTTCTCGGTGGTAATCAGCGCGACTTTATTACGGTGATCTACGCTGGCGCACTGATTGCTGTCCTCATCGACCTGCAGGCCCAAAAATTCCAGTCGCTGCAAAATACGTTGACGCAGGCTAACGCTATTCTCACCAATACCCCCGGTTCCTCTGACGGCGTCCACGCCACC
>QXYP01000187.1:5717-7990 GCA_009886815.1 Halieaceae bacterium | reverse complement strand
CCACGCCTTGCAGCGTCGAGATCCGGGCCAAAGTGCTTCGGGTGGCCGAAGGCAGCAGGTACTGTCATTGGCACGATCGGGAATGGCTATAGGGCTCGCCGGTTTATTTTTAGAAGCCCATCCTGAACCCGATAAAGCGTTGTGCGATGGCCCCAGCGCTCTGCCCTTAAAACTGCTTGAGCCTTTTCTGGAGCAAGTTAAGGCTGTCGACACGATGGCAAAATCTTTACCTCATCTCACCATCGACTAAACACAACACATCTGGAGAACCCTTAGTGAACGAGATCGTCGACGTACGCGCTTTTGAAGTATTGGATTCACGGGGTAACCCCACGGTAATGGCGGAAGTCACCCTCGACAATGATGCGGTTGGTGTCGCCTGTGCCCCCTCCGGAGCCAGTACTGGCAGTCGAGAGGCGCTGGAATTACGCGACAATGATCCGAGTCGGTATCTTGGCAAGGGTGTTTTGAAAGCGGTAGGCAATATTAATGGGCCCATTCGCGATCTGTTGCTGGGCCACGATGTTTGCGATCAACAGGGTATTGATCAGCGCATGATTGAGGCCGATGGCACTGAGAATAAGGGCGAATTTGGCGCTAACGCCATTCTTGCTGTTTCCTTGGCTGCAGCGAAAGTGGCGGCATCGGCGAGTGGCATTCCCCTCTACCAACACATCGCCAATTTAGCCGGTAATGAGCAAATGACGATGCCGGTACCCATGATGAATATTCTTAATGGCGGTGAGCACGCTGATAACAATGTCGACATACAGGAGTTCATGATTCAGCCCGTGTCAGCGACCACCTTCTCAGATGCCTTGCGCATGGGTGCAGAGATTTTTCATCACCTGAAAAAAGTGTTGTCCGCGCGAGGGCTCGCAACGGCTGTTGGCGATGAAGGCGGCTTTGCCCCTAACTTGCCATCCAATGCGGCAGCCCTCGATATCATTGCCGAGGCTGTCGAAGTCGCAGGGTACAAACTCGACTCAGACATTACTCTGGCCCTTGATTGCGCGGCCTCCGAATTTTACAAAGATGGGCGCTACAACCTTCAAGGTGAGGGGCGACAGTTCAACAGCAGCGAATTTGCCGATTACCTGGGCGACTTGTGCAACCAGCACCCGATTATTTCGATTGAAGACGGACTCGACGAATCAGATTGGGAGGGTTGGGCTACGCTCACGCAAAAACTGGGAGATCGTATTCAGTTGGTCGGCGATGATCTTTTTGTGACGAATACAAAAATATTGGAACGCGGTATTCGAGAGAAGATTGGTAATTCAATTTTGATTAAATTTAATCAGATAGGGTCTTTGTCTGAAACCTTGGACGCCATCGCCATGGCTCGTAATGCAGGTTATACGGCGGTCATCTCTCACCGTTCGGGAGAAACCGAAGATGCCACCATTGCCGACCTGGCCGTGGGTACCGGTGCGGGACAAATAAAAACGGGCTCGCTGTGCCGGTCAGATCGTGTTGCTAAGTACAATCGTCTGTTGCGGATTGAGGCTGCTCTGGGTTTGACCGCGCCTTACCGTGGACGCGATGAGTTTGTTCTAAGCTGATGGGCCTGCGTATTTTGGCCGCTGTGCTCTTGAGCCTGATGGTGTTTCTCCAGTACCGGCTTTGGTTCGGTGATGGCGGTATTGCTGAAGGCGTGCGGCTGCAGGAAAAAATCGTGGTAGAAGAGGCGCGAAATGCAGAGCTCAAGGCTCGCAATGATCGCTTGGCGCATCAGGTTTTAGAGCTTCAAAATGGTCATATGGCGGTGGAGCAGCACGCGCGCGAGGAGTTGGGCTTGGTCAAAGAAGGTGAAGACTACTACCAATTCGTAGAGCCGTCGGAGCCGGTGTCTCAGCAACCATGAGTAGTTTATGGGCCGTGGTTCCTGCGGCTGGATCGGGCCAGCGTATGGCTGCAGAGGTGCCCAAGCAATACCTCCGTATTGCGGGCACGACCCTACTGGAATATGCGCTGCGCGCGCTGCTGGCTTGCCCCGACGTTCGCGGCGTGGTGGTGGTTGTGGATCCTACCGATCGGCGCGCAGATGAAATTTTGAGTCTCAGTGATCCGAGAGTTACCCGGGCACCCGGCGGAGCAGAGCGGGCTGATTCGGTACTGTCGGGGCTACGGAGTCTTGCCGGTATAGCCGCACAGGACGACTGGGTGCTGGTGCACGATGCGGCAAGGCCCTGTTTGCCCCTCATAGATTTACAGCGGTTTGTAGACACCATCAAAGCTGGTGGGGTCGGGGGACTCTTGGCCCAGCGGGT
>QXYP01000187.1:0-5648 GCA_009886815.1 Halieaceae bacterium | reverse complement strand
CAAATGTTTCGGTGGTCTGAGCTGTCTTCCGCCCTGGAACAGGCGCTAGACAAAGGGGTTCCAGTGACTGACGAGGCGAGCGCAATGGAGCAAGCGGGATATGATGTACAGGTTGTTGAAGGTCCTGCCTGCAACTTAAAGGTAACGGTGCCTGATGATCTAAGGGTCGCGGAATATTATCTAAAAACCTGGGCGGTGAAGCGAACATGATGCGTATCGGACATGGTTTTGACGTCCATGCTTTTGGTTCTGGTGACCATGTCATGTTGGGTGGTGAGAAAATTGCTCACAGCGCGGGCCTAGTGGCTCATTCTGATGGCGATGTTGTGCTACACGCGCTTTGCGATGCGCTTTTGGGTGCGGCTGGATTAGGCGATATTGGCGTGCATTTTCCCGATACCGATGCGACCTATGCTGACGCAGACAGTCGCGTATTGCTGCGGCAGGTTGTAACTCTGTTGCAGTCGCATCAATGGCAGGCCGTTAATGTCGACATAACAATCATTGCACAGAATCCCAAGTTAGCACCCCACACTGAAGCCATGCGTGCCCACATGGCCAGTGATCTGGGTATCAAACATCAGGCCGTTAACGTGAAAGCAACGACAACAGAGCGATTGGGCTACATTGGCCGAGAAGAGGGTATTGCCTGTCATGCGGTTACCCTGTTGATGGCACAGGTCGGCGCAGAGGCCTGAAAGATGGATCGCGATGGTATAGGAATGACATCTATGCGCACGCGCCAGAGACTGGTGCAGCGCTTATCTGAGCAGGGAATTACATCGACGGAAGTTCTTGAGGCTGTCCGTTCGACGCCGCGACATCTGTTTGTTGACGAAGCTCTTGCCCATCGCGCTTACGAAGATACAGCGCTGCCGATAGGCTGGAACCAAACACTGTCACAACCCTATATCGTGGCTAAAATGACAGAGCTTGCATTGGCTAACGGTACCCCCGGTAAAGTGCTGGAAATTGGTAGTGGCTCGGGCTATCAAACCGCCATATTGGCGCAAGTATCGGGAGAGGTTTTTGCGATGGAGCGCGTTAAAGGGCTTTCGGATCGATCGCGCAAACGGTTTAGAGAATTGCGCCTGCGTAATGTTCAATGCCGATTGGGTGATGGTCTTGTGGGCTGGCCAGACAAGGGTCCTTTCGACGTAATTTTGTCGGCAGCGGCACCCGAACAGGTGCCGCCGGCATTGCTTGAACAGCTGGCTATAGGGGGCCGATTGGTGATGCCCGTTGGTAATCATGAGCAGGATTTGATCGTGGTGCATGCCACGCCTTCGGGCTTTGAAACCGAAGTTATAGAGCCGGTTAACTTTGTGCCTATGTTGCCGGGAGTCGAGCGATAATGGCCATCTCCAGCGTAGGTATTTTTCTGCGAGGTGCCGCCATGGGGACGGCCGATCTAGTCCCGGGCGTTTCAGGGGGAACCGTTGCGTTAATCACCGGAATTTACCCGCGACTTTTGGCTGCCGTGACTGCGGCAGATGCGGCTGCTGTTCGCCTGTTGTTAAAAGGGCAGTGGCTGGGATTATGGCGGCACGTAGATGGCGCTTTTTTGCTACCGCTCATGCTAGGCATTGGTTCGGCCATTTTTGCTTTGGCGAGTACACTCAAACTCTTACTCGAGACTCAGCCTCTTTTGGTTTGGTCGTTTTTCTGTGGCTTGGTGCTACTGTCGAGCTTGGCCCTGATTCGCACCGAAATGACCAAACTGACGCCAATGGTCGGCCTCATGTTTTTAATTGGCGTGGTCATTATGTTGACCCTAGGCTTGGGTACTGGGATCAGTTTTCCGCAGCATCTTGGCGGCTTTTTTGTTGCGGGACTGCTGGGAATTTGCGCAATGATTTTGCCGGGCATTTCCGGCAGCTTTATTTTACTTTTGCTCGGAATGTACGGGCCAATTATCACGGCAGTTGCCGATCGAGAGTTGCTGCCCTTACTGGTTTTTGCAGTAGGTTGCGCTGTGGGATTATTAACGTTCAGTCGATTTTTGACGTTTGTATTGGCTCGCGCACGGGTCGCTACGCTGGCACTTCTGGTGGGTTTTTTGCTGGGCTCGCTCGTTATTTTATGGCCTTGGCAGCAAGTGTTACAGACGACTATTGACCCAGAGGGACAAGCCCGCCCTATACAGACAGTACCGATCACCCCTGCCCATTACCAGACGATCTCAGGGGATAGTCAATGGCTAGGCTGTCTACTGAGTGCGTTATTGGGTGCGGGTGTGGTTATTTCTCTGCAGGGGCTGGCGGGTCGCTCAGCAAATGTCAGAGATGTGGATGCGCCTTAAAAATCTGCGCATGCCATGGGTGGGGTTACTCCTCCTCACCCCTGCCTTACTGGTGGGTTGTGCCGACAATCCTCCGGCACCCATCGAAACGCGACAGGGCGTTGCACTTAATAGCAAACGGGGCACAGTCAAACCTGAGGTGGTAGTACCTCACGACTACCGTGCTCCACTTGACTATGGTGAACCTTACAAGGTCGAGCAGGGCGATACTTTATACTCGATTGCGTTTCGCCTAGGCGCCGATTATCGGCTGCTTGCTCAGGTCAATAACATAGCGCCTCCTTATCTCATTTATCCGGGGCAAACCTTGAGTACTATCGATTCTGTTGCGGGTTCAGTGAGCGATGAATCGGTTGGGGTTGGTGTATCTCATCCGCCGGTAACGACAGCGACACCGGAGGTGGCAACCGGGCCAAATACTGGCGCAGGGGTAAAAACAACAGCCCAGGTGACACCTAAGCCCGAAGTTAAGCCCGGGTCACAGCCCAAGGCTGCGTCAAAGCCGTCATCGAAGCCTATTGACGGGGCAGTGGGCCGGCAGCAAGCGGCAACAGCGCCTAAATCCGAGTCGGGCCCAACGCCTGCTGGCACAAAATCGGTGCCTAAAGCTCCAGTACCAACAGCCCCTGCGCCAAAAATCACGCCTCCTGCACCGCAAACTCAGGCTGTCGCAATACCAGTTCAAGAGCCCAAGCTGGGTCCTGTGACCCGCTGGCTGTGGCCCGGCAAGGGCCCTGTGGAGCGCGCTTACTCAGCGGTGCTTCATAAAGGCATCGATATTACTGGCCAGCGTGGCGACCCGGTTTATGCCACCGCTGCAGGTGTTGTGGTTTATGCCGGCACGGGCGTAAAGGGTTATGGCGTCTTACTGATCGTAAAACACAATGAGCAGTTTCTCAGCGCTTATGGACACAACGACGTCATGTTAGTGGCTGAAGGTGCAAGTATTCGTGCCGGACAACAAATAGCGCGCATGGGTAGCAGTGGTACCGACACCGTAAAGCTGCACTTTGAGATCCGAAGGAAGGGACAGCCGGTAGACCCCCTACGCCTTTTGCCACGTCGCTAATTCAGAAGTCTATCTACGAAGCTGGCACTCGTACCCGTCAGGCTACAGGCCTTGCCGGCTTTGTTTGATCTAAGTGTCGTGACTAAACTACCGCTGTAGTAGAGGCAGCTTATCCGACTTTCCTGTCCAGGCCTCAGCATCTTCAAGGGCCGGTTTTTTCTCGGTGATATTGGGCCAGATGTCGGCGAGTTCTGCATTGAGCTCGAGGAATTGCTCCTGACCTGCGGGTAGTTCATCTTCTGAGTAAATAGCATCAATGGGGCATTCAGGTTCACACAGGGCGCAGTCGATGCATTCATCGGGGTGAATGACCAAAAAATTGGGACCCTCGTAAAAACAGTCTACCGGGCATACTTCAACACAGTCTGTGTGCTTACAGTTGATACAATCTTCGCCAACAATAAAGGTCATGCTTGCTCATCTCCGTTCGGTACGCCGCAAGGATACGGCCTTCTGCGTCGTTTTGAAATACGCGAGTTACAACTGTTTGCGAAGTTCGTACAGTAATTCCAATGCCGCCCTCGGTGACAGGTCGTCAAGGTTCAAGCCTTGAAGCTTTTCAATCACCGGGTGCGTGTCAGGAGCCAGAAAAAAATCGTTCTGGGCAGGTGGGGCGACGGTTTCTAGCTGTATTTTTCCCGTTTCCAACTGCGTGAGTTTGTCACGAGCGAGGGAGAGCACGCTGTCGGGCACACCGGCAAGCTTGGCCACCTGTAAACCAAAGCTTCGATTGGCGGGACCCTCCTGAATATTGTGCATGAAAACCACGTGGTCCTCGTGTTCAGTGGCGTCTAGATGAACATTAGCCATGGCATCGTGCTGCTCGGGTAAGTGCGTGAGCTCAAAATAATGGGTGGCAAAGAGCGTGAAGGCCCGGACTTGTGTTGCCAGAGCAACCGCGGCTGCCCAGGCCAGGCTCAGGCCATCGTAAGTACTCGTACCTCGGCCGACTTCATCCATGAGAACCAGGCTTCGAGGCGTGGCGTTGTGCAGTATGTTAGCCGTCTCGGTCATTTCCACCATAAAAGTCGATCGACCGCTGGCTAGGTCGTCTGATGAACCGATGCGAGTAAAAATTCGATCTATGGGTGATAACTGAACCTGCTTTGCGGGCACGAAAGCGCCCACGTGTGCTAACAGGGCAATGAGTGCAGTTTGTCGCATGTAGGTCGACTTACCACCCATGTTAGGGCCGGTGATCAGCAGCATACGTCGCTGAGGGTCCAGGCGCGTGCCATTGGCAATAAAAGGTGTTTCAAGCACCTGCTCTATGACGGGATGACGGCCTGCTTCGATATCAAGCAGTAAGGACTCCGTAAACTCTGGGCAGACCAGATCCAGAGTCAATGCCCGTTCGGCAAAACAAGCGAATACATCGAGATTACAAAGTGCCTCGGCCGAGATTTGTAGCGCTGACAGCTGCTGCTGCAACTGCTTCACTAAAGCGTCGTAGAGGTATTTTTCTCGAGACAAGGACCGTGATTTCGCCGAGAGGGCTTTGTCCTCAAACGCCTTGAGTTCAGGGGTAATAAAGCGCTCGGCGTTTTTGAGTGTTTGCCGTCGCACGTAGGAGTCGGGCGCCGCATCAGATTGGGCTCGGGAGATTTCTATGTAGTAACCGTGAACGCGGTTATAGCCCACTTTTAAGGTGTTGAGCCCAGTGGCTTCTTTTTCTCGCTGTTCTATTTCGAGCAGGTATTCGCTGGCATTACGGGATATGTTTCGCAGTTCGTCGAGCTGCTCGTCGTAGCCGTCGGCAATAACGCCCCCGTCACGAATCACCACAGGGGGGTTCTCGATCAGGGCCTTCGACAGCAACGTTACCAACTCTGGGAATTCCCCTAATTGCTCTGCAGTTTCTGTTATTCGCGGGTTGCCCGATATGCCTATGCCAGAAAGTTCTCCCCTGAGCTGAGGCAGTGCGGCCAAACTATCGCAAAGGCGAGTCAGGTCACGAGGGCGCGCGGAGCCCAAGGCAACTCGCGCCAGAATGCGCTCGACATCGCCTACCGCTTTGAGCAGGGTGCGTACAGCTTCAAAGCGGTAGTCCTTGATGAGGTCCTTGACCGCCCCTTGTCGGGCCTCGAGCTCGGCAAGGTTACAAATAGGCCGATGTAGCCAGCGGCGTAAGTGCCGTGTGCCCATGGCGGTGACGGTGCTTGCAAAAACAGAGAATAAGGTGTGTTCCTCTCCGCCCTGCAGGTTGCGATCTATCTCCAGATTTCTACGAGTAGCGGCATCGAGAAGTACCGTCTCGGTGAGCTTCTCCTCGCGGAT
>QXYP01000186.1 GCA_009886815.1 Halieaceae bacterium | reverse complement strand
GTAAGGTGATTAGGATTGCCTGAGCCCAATAAATGCGACCTCAGGAAGCTCAATCTCAGCTATTTTTCAGAAATCGTCAAAATTCCAAGTGTAAAAATGCCAATTTTTCTAATCCGCCGACATTCTGATGCCGTAACTGTCCACATGTTCGGGTCAATTGAAGAGGCTTCAGGCTCTCTTACCCCTAAAAATTAGAAATGTTGGCTATAGCACAAATCTGAAATCGGTATCGCTAAACCCTAGCGATGCCCTCTTATGAACGGAGCCTTAGGCGCTTCACAGGGAGTTTTTCACATGACTGTAGGAGTCGCTTGGGAGCAGCTGGGCTCACAGGCGGGGGAGGATGCCCTTCGCCGTTTGATCAATGAATCACCACAGGACTTCTTTGGTGACGTCGCCCGGCGCAATATTCATTGGTTCGATGCTCAAGCGCAACAGTGGGTCAATTTTGACCTTACCGCACAATGCTGGGCGGGCTTTGCCGCAGATTCTGGCGAGGTCGTCGCCCGTGGCGCTCTAGACGAAGACGAAAACCCCTGGAGTTCAGTCCTCGATGAGAGCCAAACACCTTATCTGCGCTGGTTTGTAGGTGCCCAAACTAACGCTTCCTTTAATGAAATTGATCGCCATATTTTACAAGGCCGAGGGTCGAATACCGCCTTAATCTTCGAAGGAGATCGCTGGGACCCCTCAAAAAATAAGGGCCGTGGTGGCCCCGTGACCGAGCAGCAGTTCAGTTACCGGGCGTTACTTTTAGAGGTGGTGACACGAGCCCGAGTGCTGACCAATCTGGGATTAAAGACGGGCGATCGTATTGCGCTCAACATGCCCAATATTCCGGAGCAGATCTTCTATATTTTGGCTGCACAACGGCTGGGCATTATTTATACGCCCGTATTCGGCGGGTTTTCTGCGAAAACCCTGTCGGATCGCCTGCATGATGCCGGGGCCAAGGTTGTTATCACCGCCGATGGCGGCTACCGAAATGCTGAAGCCGTGGCCTTCAAGAGTCAGTACACAGACCCCGCACTGGACAATTACGTTCCCAGGGAAGCCGCTCTGGAGGCTCTCGCTGCCACCCTTGCGAACTATCCTGACATGGCCGATAGCACGGCACTGTTAGAGGCTGTCAGCAGCGCACTCGCTGGAGAGATAACCCTTGAACGTGCCGATATTATGCGAGAACTTGGCGCTATTTTAGCCGATCTTGCAGATATAACTCCAGAAATGAGCGCAAAGCTGCGCACCGAAGTGGCTATTGCCTTGTCTCAGGTAGGGCACGACATTAGCCACGTTGTGGTGGCCCGATATACCGGACAAGAGGTCATTGAATACGACCGGGACGCTTATTCTGACGATTTGGTGGCAACGGCCAAGCAAGAGTTTCTCACCGAGCTCAATGTCGATGATATGGCTTACTTTGAGAATTTGAGCGACACCGAGTTCCAAGCCACTTTGTACCGATTGCAAGCGGTGGTTCCCGTGGAAGCCAACTGGCCACTGTTTATCATTTATACCTCGGGCTCCACGGGCAAGCCTAAAGGCGTCGTGCACACCCACGGAGCCTGGCTCGCAGGGGTCACGCATTCCATGCATGCCGTATTCGAAGCCACCCCCGATGACGTCATGTATGTCGTCGGTGATCCCGGCTGGATTACAGGCCAGTCCTACCTCATCGCCGCACCGCTTTCCATGGGCATGACCACCGTCGTTTGCGAAGGGTCGCCGCTCTTTCCCCATGCAGGTCGGTTTGCCGCAACCATTGAAAGGTATGGCGTGACGCTCTTCAAGGCAGGCTCTACCTTTTTAAAAGCGGTCATGACAGACCCTGCAAGCACTCGAGATATGGCCGCTTTTGATATGACCTCACTACGCGCAGGCACCTTTTGCGCGGAGCCGGTGTCGCCTGCGGTACAGCAATTTGCCATGGAGAATATTTGCTCTCATTACATTAACTCCTATTGGGCAACCGAGCACGGCGGCATCGTTTTTTCCTGCCATTCGGGTGGCTACAAAGATTTGCAGCCTGACGCCAAAACCTGGGCACTCCCCTGGATACAGGCGCAGGTCAGAGTCTCAGAAGCCGCTGGTGGCGATACCGTGTCCCAGTGGCGCGAGGCTGAAGTAGGAGAGAAGGGTGAGTTAGTAATCACTAGCCCCTACCCCTATTTGGCGCATACGCTTTGGGGTGACAAGGAACACTTTGGCAGCGAAGCTTGGTGTGGCGATATTGACCGCTTCAAGGCGGTGTATTTCGATCGCTGGACCGAGGGCTACAGCTATACTCAGGGTGACTATGCCCGGCGTCACGAGGACGGCGGCTTCACGCTCCACGGTCGCTCTGATGATGTCATTAACGTCTCTGGCCACCGCATTGGTACCGAAGAGATTGAAGGCGCCCTCCTTCGTGATAAGACCCTTCGGGAAGACTCCCCCTTGGGCAATGTTGTGGTTGTCGGCGCGCCTCACGACGAAAAAGGTGAGACCCCGGTGGCCTTTTTGGTCGCCGCCCCTGGCCGTAAATTAAACGACGATGACTTTGCTCGCCTGCAGGGCCTTGTACGCAGTGAAAAAGGCGCTACCGCTGTGCCCTCAGACTTTCTTGTCGTGCCCGCATTTCCTGAAACCCGATCGGGTAAATATATGCGCCGCACCCTGAGGGGATTGCTGCTCGATGCCCCACTGGGCGATATTTCGACCCTGAAAAACCCTGAAGTCGTCGACGTCATCAGAGACGCGATAAGCCAGTGGCGAGATCATGGCGCACTGGCGCAAGCCAGGCAGATCGTCCAAACCTGGCGCTACATTAGACTTGAAATACACCGCCTTAATGACAGCCATACTGTGGCTTTGCTCGCCATAACCAATCCCCCAGTGAATGCACTGAATGAGCGTGCTCTCGATGAGCTACACACCGTTATTCATCAAATTAAACACCAAAGCGACATCGATGCATTGATCGTAACGGGGGCACGGGGCACTTTCGTCGCAGGTGCAGACGTCAAAGAGTTACTGAAAATTGGTGAGGTGGGCGATACAGCATCGGCACTCACACCACCCCATGCGGCGCAAGCTGCATTTGCGGCTATCGAAAGCCTTGATATGCCAGTCATCGCCGCGATCAACGGGCCTGCATTGGGCGGAGGTAACGAACTACTCCTATCCTGTGCTTATGTCGTTGCCGCGGATCACGCCACGTTCGGCCAGCCCGAGGTCAACCTCAACTTGCTCCCCGGATACGGGGGCACACAACGTTTGACCCGTAAGCTACAGAGTCGCCAGGGTGACGAGGGCATCGCCAACGCACTAGGCATTATGCTCCGGGGTCGCCCCATTGATTCGCACTGGGCGCAGCGCATTGGCTTGGTTGATGAAGTCGTGCCCGTTGGCAGTGAATCTGCACTTAATCGCGCCATGCTCCGGTTGCGTGAGCATTTCGCCGGCAACAGTCACATTGCCAGCGTTCTGGACCGCCACAAAGCGCTGCTCGCGCAACGTGAAGAAACGCTGGCGCCCAATAGCGAAATTAAAGATCACCCCGAAGTTGCTGCAGCCCTAGAACAACTTGCAGCAGGGGGACGCGAACATGTGGCGCAGCGCATTCTCGAGGCTACCTTTACCGGCCTAGAGCAGGGCGTCACTGCGGGCTTCGACGCCGAAGCCCGTTTGTTTGCAGAGTCGGTTTGTGACCCCGCCTCAGGGCCTGCAGGGATTACCGCGTTTCTTGAAAAACGCAGCTCCCCCCTGCCCTGTCAGCCAAAGGCTGTGCCACCCTATCCCGGTGAGCAGCAATTGCATGAACTCGAGTCGTCGGGAAACCTTTTACCCGTAGGGGCGAGTTTTTTCCCGGGCATTACACCCATCCCCAGTCACCAGTACGGCTGGGGCGTTGCAAGGTCGAGTGTCGATGGCGCGCCAGAGCACGGCGACCCCAATATTGCTGAACGCAAATTGGTTTACCCAACGCCCGAACCCGAGGCCGCGGAAGCACTGATCTACGTGTTGGCTTCAGAGGTTAACTTCAATGACATCTGGGCGATCACTGGCATCCCCGTTTCACCCTTTGATGCTCGAGAATCTGACGTTCAGGTCACCGGGTCCGGCGGTGTTGGTTTGGTCGTTTCACTGGGTGCCGAATTGGTTTCCGAAGGGCGGCTCTCCGTAGGCGATTTGGTGACGGTGTATTCTGGGCAGAGCGAACTCATGTCACCAGACCAGGGCTTAGACCCCATGGCGGCAGATTTCCGCATTCAGGGATATGAGCGCAATGACGGTTGTCACGGCCAGTTCTTAGCCGTCCAAGGACCTCAGTTGCATCCCAAGCTCAGTTCGCTCACGTTCGAAGAGGCGGGCTCTTATGGTCTTACCATGGGCACCATCCAACGGGCGCTATTTACCACCTTGAATATTGAAACCGGTAAGAGGCTCTTTGTTGAAGGCGCCTCAACGGGTACCGGCTACGATTGCCTGAGAAGCGCTACCGCTAGCGGTCTATCTTGCTTGGGCATGGTGTCCAGTGACCAACGGGCTACCCGAGTCACGGCAGCCGGCGGATCACCCATCAACCGAAAGGACGATCGCTGGAAAGATATTTTTACGGCAGTACCAGATGATCCCAACGAATGGCAAGCTTGGCACGAAGCCGGGCTACCTTTTGTCGCTGCCGCAGAAGCCGCTGTTGGCGGTAATATTGATTATGCGGTTTCTCATGCTGGAGAGAATGCGTTTCCTAGAACTTTTCAGCTCTTGGGCGACAACGGCGTGCTCGCGTTTTATGGCGCATCCTCGGGATATCGGTTTACCTTTTTAGGGAAGCCCGGCGCATCCTCCCCCGCCACCATGTTCCGTCGAGCAGGTTTGCGGCCGGGACAAACTATTCTCATTGTTTATGGGCCAGGGGCCGAGGATGGCATTGTCGATAACGTCGCCATTGAAGCCATTGAAGTAGCCTGCCAAAACGGTGGTCAGGTGGCTGTACTGGTCGACACCATCGCACAGAGAGAGTTCGTTAGCTCCCTAGGCTTCGGTCCCAGAGTACGGGGCGTTGTTAGCATTGAGGAAATTGCAAAGCGGTTGGGTGATGACTTCATGCCCCCGGGCCCGTTTCCAGGCATGCCCGACCCCTTTACAGAATCGCTGGCTTTCCGTGAGGCGGTAAGAGAGTTCTCGGACAAAACCTTAAAACCTATTGGCTCTGCCATTGCTCCTGCGCTAAGAAATACGCTGGATAAACGCGGCCTGCCCGATATCGTCTTTGAGCGACGAGGACGAGACGGCCTTGCACTAGCTTCCGCATTGGTGAAGCCCAACACAGGCCGAGTCGTTTATGCCGAAGATCTTGAGGGACAATGTTTTAGCTTTTATGCGCCTCAAGTCTGGACGCGCCAACGACGCGTTCTCATGCCTACAGCGGAGATCAGAGGTACGCACCTCAATACCTCACGGGAATTCGCTGAAATGCAGGAGCAAATTGCGTCGGGACTGCTCGCGGTACTCCCGCCTACGCCAGTCACCATGGAAGAGCTCCCGGAAGCGCACCAAGCCATGTGGGAGAACCGCCATCAAGGTGCTAATTACGTTGCCGTACATGCCTTGCCACGGGAAGGCCTGAAAACCAAAGACGAGCTTTATCGAGCCTGGGCATTGCGAGATGCGGCAGAGCGCGGTGAGCAAATTACTCAAGTAGAAACCGGCTCAGCAGGAGCGCTCCGATGAATGATTTTGTGCAATTCGCCGACGGCATTGCCAGTCAATCCAAGTCTGGTAAAAGGCTGGAAAACAAATCGATTATTTTGACCGGCGCTGCCGGCTCAATTGGTCGATTCATTACCCGACAACTGCTCTGTGAAGGTGCCAGAGTCATGATGACAGGGCGTGACATCAGCAAGCTCGAAGAGTTTGTCGATTCCCTGTGTGACGACGGTTTTGATAGAGAAAACATGGTGGTTACGGTGGGCGACTGCGCCGACCCGGAGGTGTGCCGACGCATCGTTGCTGAGACGGTTGAAGCTTTTGGAGCCATTGATGTGCTGGTGAACAATGCCGGCGCTGCAGGTCCTAAATACACGCTGCGCGATATTCCTTTTTCAGATGTAGAAATGAAAGCTGCCGGGTCGGATCAAACCATGTTCGACTCTGCCATGAATCTATTGGGCGCACCCTGGAATATGGCACGCGCCGCAGCACCCCACATGTCAGTGGGCGCATCGATTATTAATGTATCGACCATTTTTTCTCGAACGCACTATTTTGGTCGTATACCTTACGTGGTGCCCAAGTCGGGTCTGAACGCACTGTCTAAGGGGCTGGCTCTGGAGCTTGGCGAAGACAAGGGCATTCGTGTCAA
>QXYP01000185.1 GCA_009886815.1 Halieaceae bacterium | reverse complement strand
GGTCGCTTTGAGCGAGTACTGAGAGCCGGTCAGTTTGCCGTCACCGCTGAAATAGCGCCCCCAGACTCCGCCGACCCGGCTGATGTCTATACCCGAGTTCAAGATTTCAACGGCTATGTCGATGCCATCAACGCCACCGACGGTTCAGGGGCCAACTGCCATATGTCGAGCATGGGTATTTGCGCCCTGCTCACCCGCATGGGCTACTCCATGATTCTGCAAATGTCTTGCCGGGACAGAAACCGAATTTCCATGCAGGGTGATGTGCTCGGTGCTGCCGCTATGGGTGTAGCGAACATTCTCTGCCTAAGTGGCGACGGCGTGCAATCTGGCGATCACCCCGAGGCGAAACCGGTTTTTGACATGGACAGTATTTCCGCGCTGGCCATGGTGCGACACATGCGCGATAACAGCGCCTTTCTCAGTGGTCGAAAGCTATCCTCACCGCCTCAACTCTTTATGGGTGGCGCCTCGAACCCTTTCGCGCCACCCCTAGATTTCCGGCCCCAACGTCTTGCTAAAAAAGTGGCTGCGGGGGCTCAATTTGTCCAGACCCAATACTGCTTCGACATTGAGCAACTCAAGTTATTTATGGCCAAAACCCGTGATATGGGCCTACACGAAAAAGTGTTTATTCTTCCCGGCGTAGGGCCACTGGCCTCAGCGAAGTCAGCCGAGTGGATTCGTAAGAATGTCGCTGGCGTGCACATTCCCGATTCCGTCATTAAGCGTTTAGCCGGCGCCAAAGATCAAAAGCAGGAAGGGGTCGATCTGTGTATTGATCTCATGCAACAGATCCAAGAGATTGAGGGGGTTAGTGGCATTCATCTCATGGCCTATCGACAGGAACACCGCATCGGTGAAATCGTCACAAAATCTAAGGTATTGGGCACCCGCGTGCCCTGGAGTCCAGGTGACTCACACAGGAGCAGTACATGACCACAACAACCCTCAGTTCGGCAACCAAAGAAGTTCGAATCGGCTTTGATCAGCCCTTCATTATTATTGGCGAACGTATTAACCCCACCGGCCGCAAGATTCTGGCCGAAGAAATGAAAGTGGGTGACTACAGCCGTGTCGAATCCGATGCCCTCGCCCAGGTCGCGGCCGGCGCACAAATGCTAGACGTTAACGCCGGAATTCCCCTCGCCGATGAACCGGCGATTCTTGCCGAGGCGATTCAACGCGTACAAGCCATCACCGATGTGCCCTTGAGCATTGATTCATCCATTGTCGAGGCACTGGAGGCTGGGCTGGCCGTTTATCAAGGTAAAGCGCTAGTAAATTCCGTTACCGGTGAGGACGAAGTGCTGGAACGTGTGCTACCGCTGGTCGCCCGCTATAATGCCGCAGTAGTCGCTATCTCTAACGACGAGACCGGGATTTCTGAAGACCCTAATGAGCGCTTCGCTGTTGCCAAAAAGATCGTTGAACGGGCTGCCGACTATGGCATTCATCACAGCAATATTGTGGTCGATCCACTGGTCATGCCCATCGGCGCGATCAACACCGCAGGGGTTCAGGTGATGCACCTCGTTCGACGACTCAGAGAAGAACTTGAGGTGAACACCACCTGTGGTGCTTCCAACGTCAGCTTCGGGCTTCCCAATCGCAACGGCATCAATGCCGCATTCCTGACCATGGCCATGGGTGCCGGCATGACCTCAGCGATTACCAGCCCATTGCATGCTGAAGTCATGCAAGCGGTGCGCGGTGGCGACGTAATGATGGGCCATGACCCCAATTGTGCAAACTGGATCAAGGCCTACAGAGAGCCCGCAGCAGAAGGCACGGGGCGCGGTGGCCGCGGCGGTCGTTCTGGGCGACGCAGGAGTGCCTAATCTTGTCTGATACGTCAGTAAAAATTCTCTTCATGCCTTCGGGGCGTCGGGGAAGCTTTCCCAAGGGTACTCCAGTACTCGACGCAGCCCGCAGTCTGGGGGTCGATATTGACTCGGTCTGCGGCGGGCGAGGCCTTTGTGGACGCTGTCGGGTCGAGTGCATGTCAGGGCACTTTCCCAAGCACGCACTTACCTCGGATACCGAGCATCTTTCACCTTTTAGCGCCACAGAAGCCCGCTTCGAAGAACGCAAAGGATCACTGCCCGAGCGACATCGCTTGAGTTGTCATGCCACGCTCATTGACGATGTGGTTATCGATGTTCCCCCGGAAAGCCAGGTACATCGCCAAATTATTCGCAAAGACACCGAGCACCGGGACATTCGCCTCAATACGGCAACGCGGTTGCACTATGTAGAGGTAGAAGCAGCAAGCCTTGAAGATATTCGAGGCGAAGCGCAACTCCTGCTTGACGCACTAAAGCGAGATTGGGAATTGGAAAATTTGCGCATTGAAGCCAACGTGCTTCCGCGCCTGCAGAAAGCCTTGATAGAGGGAAAACAAGCCGTCACCGTCGCGGTCTACAACGCCTGCGACGTTATTGCTATTTGGCCTGGGCTCTTTGAATCGCCTCGGGGTATTGCTATCGACGTAGGTTCAACCACCGTTGCCGCACATCTGTGTGATCTGGGTAATGGCGAAGTACTGGGCACCGCGAGTGTTATGAATCCCCAGATTCGCTTTGGCGAAGACCTCATGAGCCGGGTGTCCTACATCATGATGCACCCAGAGGGTGCCGGTGAAATGACGACTGTCATTAGACGCGCACTCAATGAGCTGTTTGTTGAGCTTAGCGAAGGTGATGACTGCGCTCTCGAAGACATTCTCGAAATAACACTGGTCGCCAATCCGATCATGCATCACATTTTGCTGGGCATCGATCCGGTAAATCTGGGCGGCGCCCCCTTTGCCCTAACGACAACCGAAGCGCTGGAGCTGCGGGCTAAAGATTTGGATCTCAATATTCACCCCGGGGGCCGAGTCTACGTTTTACCGTGCATCGCCGGTCACGTGGGGGCGGATTCGGCGGGTGTTATCTTGGCGGAGCACCCCGAGCAAGATGCCGAAATGACCTTGGTCATTGACGTCGGCACCAACGCCGAAATTGTACTGGGTAATAAAGACCGCATGCTCGTCTGCTCTACGCCCACGGGCCCGGCTTTTGAAGGCGCACAGATCAGCTCCGGCCAAAGAGCAACTTTTGGCGCCATAGAACGTGTTCGCATCGACCGGGAAACCCTTGAACCCCGCTTCAAGATCATCGGCTCTGACCTTTGGTCAGATGAGCCCGGCTTCGAACAAGCCTTGGGGAGCATTGGCGTCACGGGTATTTGCGGTTCGGGCATTATTGAAGCCGTAGCGGAAATGTTTCTGGCCGGCATTGTCTCAGAAGATGGCGTAATTAACGGTGCGCTTGCAGAGCAAAGCCCCCGAATTTTTTCCTCAGGTAGAACCTGGTCCTTTACGCTACATACCGCCAGCGCTCACGGACAATCGGATATCTCGGTAACCCAAAATGACATTCGCCAAATTCAACTGGCGAAGGCTGCACTGTATGCCGGGGTCAAGCTGCTGCAAGACCACATGGGCACCCAGCACATTGACCGCATACGTTTAGCCGGGGCTTTCGGCAGCCACATTAGCTTATCCCACGCCATGGTGTTGGGATTGATCCCCGACTGCCCACTGAAAAATGTTTCCGCAGCGGGTAATGCAGCTGGGATGGGGGCACGCATTGCCCTGCTTGACAGAGACAGCCGAGGCCACATTGAAAAAATCGTGCGCTGGGCCGAACGCATCGAGACCGCCGTTGAAGATAAATTCCAGGACTACTTTGTCGACGCTATGGCCTTCCCCCATAAGTCAGACCCTTTCACACACCTGTTTGGTGAAATTCCACCACCGGTTGTGCGCACTCAGCAGGCCGAAGCCGGTAATGCGCGCCGCCGCCGGGGGCGAACCCGAAGTTAAATTATTTATTGCTTCAAGCTTGTGCGAAACCCGAACAGGGATTACTTTCGCCAGAAGCGATCAGGTCGGTATTGATCACTGATCCCGGTATCTTTTGAGGAGCACTTTATGTTTCTTTTTGATCGGCCCCTGCCCTTCCCGAAGACCCATCCGACGCCCTACTTACCGCTCTCAGAAGAGCCAGTCTTTGAGGCAGGCAAACATCTGGCCCTAGAAATGCCAAGTCAGAGTTTATCCCTCGCTGATCTGGGCTACGCTCCAGAAGAAATCAAGCGCTGTGCCTCATCCTTTGCTTACAGCACTGCTTTCAGGATTCTCTCCTCTGAGGGCGTGGCTGCCATGGAAGCGGTCTGCCAGGACATCTATGGCAACCGAAATGAAAGCACCGGTACCGGCGCCAACCGTTTAGGTAGCTATGCCCGGGGCGCGGGTTATCGATCCCGTTTTATTCGCGACTTTTGTGACAGCCCAGATATCGCAGAGCATTTGTCCAAAATAGCCGGGGTCACGCTAGGCCGCCACTCTGTACCTGCGGTTGCCTGCGGTATCAATTACGCGCCCGAGGATATAAGCCGCGCCATCGATACCTGGCACGTGGACTCGGTCAACTTTGACGTGGTGATGATGGTCACCGACCCCTCGGCGCTTAAAGGTGGCGAATTTCAGATATTTAAAGGCACCCGGCAGGAAGGACAAGAACTACTGGGCATTGCAGGTGAAGAAGGCGGAGATGCCGCACTCCCTGAAGCGCGAATTTCAAGCATCCCTTTTCCTGGAGCGGGCTACGGCTTTCTTCAGCAAGGCACGCATATTTTTCACCGAGCCTGCCGCCTGCTGGAAAAAGCGAATCGCATTACGCTCATCCCCTCCTTTGAGGTGCTCCCCGCGCACGATCCCGACAGCACCAATGCGGTCAACATGGCAGACTGGGCGGATCCGGGTATCAGCGCGGAACTGGCACGTCACGAAGTTTGGCGTGCCTCGGCGAGACTAGAGCAACTCTTGTCTGATATTAGTCTTACCGATGAACCACGAGCTCTAGGCTCCTCAATACGTGAGGCAGTGAGTCAACTGAATCAGTTTGCAGACAAACTGGAGAGCCGCTCCCAATGACAGCGCATTCAGAGCTCGAGGGACGCGCCTGTTTGGTCACGGGGGCCGCCGGTTGCATTGGCGCTTGGGTCGTCAAGCAGCTCCGTGAAGCAGGGGCTATTCCAGTGGTTTTCGATCTCACTGAAAACCGTGAGCGCTTACACCTCATTATGGACGACGCCGATGCGGTTATTTGGGAGTGCGGTGACATCACCGATTTTGAGCGCCTGACCGAAGTCGCTGAGCGCCATAATATAGAGGCCATTATTCACTTGGCCGCCCTTCAGGTCCCCTTCTGCAAGGCTAATCCCGTGGGGAGCACCCAGATTAATGTTATGGGTAGCATCCACATTTTAGAGCTTGCCCGTCAGCAAGGGATTACTCGTTTAAGTTATGCGAGCTCGGTTGCGGCACCGGCGATGGGCGACAATGGTTGGTTAGAAACCCTCTACGGCGCTCACAAAATTTGTGGTGAGCAAATGGCCAAGGTTTACTGGCAGGATTGGGGTGTGCCCAGCATTGGAATTCGTCCCGCAATTATTTACGGCCCCGGACGTGACCAAGGGATGAGTGCTGCACCGACCATCGCCCTGCTCGCCGCCGAGGTCGAAGCGCCATACACGATTCCTTTCTCCGGTGATGTGGGCTTTGTCTACGTAGAAGATGCAGCCCAGCGCTTTATCGCCGCAGCAAGTTGTTCCCATGAAGGGGCCCATGTCTTTGATCTCAACGGCACCCCCGCAGAAATTACCACAATGCTGGCACTGCTCGCTGAGCAATACCCCCATGCCCAGGTCGACTATGAAGGTGAGGCCATGCCTTTTCCAGCGGAGCCCAATAAGGGCGATCTCGAACGCTTGCTAGGACTGGGTGACTGCCTACCCCTGTCCCAGGGTATTCTTAAAACCCAGGCCTGTTTTCGTAATGCCGACGCTCGCGGCATTGATCTAAAAGCACTCTTTAACCAGACAGTGAGTAAAACCCCATGAAATTAGTGAGGCATGGCGAGCCAGGCGCCGAACGGGCAGGCATGGTCGATCAAACGGGGACGCTTCGCGATTTGTCTGCCATTGTGAATGATTGGTCTTACGACACGCTGATACCTGAAGTACTGACAAAGGTTCAAGCCCTAAACCCTCTAGATCTACCTGAACTATCCGGAGATACCCGACTTGGCGCACCCGTATGCCGCCCGGGAAAAATTGTTGGCTGTGCCCTGACCTACGGCAAGCATGCCGCTGAGGCTGGGCTGGAACCCCCGGAAGAGCCCATGTTTATGCTGACCGCTCCCAGTGCCGTCAATGGCCCACACGATGAGGTCATGATGCCTAAAGGTGGCTCAGAGCTCGATTGGGAAGCCGAACTTGCCGTCGTCTTCTGTAGAGCGGGTCATAACGTACCTGTGGCATCAGCCATGGATTACGTCGCCGGATTTTGCGTCGGGAATGACGTGTCAGAAAGGGTTTTTCAGCTCGAAAGGGGAACCCAATGGACCAAAGGCAAAAGTGCCGATACGTTAAAGCCCTTAGGACCCTGGCTGGTCACCACCGATGAGGTGGGCAACCCCAATACTCTCGATATTTCACTGACTGTTAACGGCGTGGTGATGCAGCAGAGCAATACGTCAGACATGATGTACAGCATCGCCGAATTAGTTTCTATCATTTCAAATTATGTCAGCTGGCAACCGGGCGACATTATGATGACGGGCACGCCACCTGGGGTTGGCTACGGAATGAAGCCCCAGCAGTACCTCAAGCCGGGTGACATCATGGAAGCTCAAATCGAAAAGCTCGGGGCTCAGCGCAATGTCGTTGCGGGTTACAGCCCTCGCTACCCCACGCCACAGTGACAACGATAAAACGCATTGTGCTGGTCACCGGCGGCGCCCAAAATATTGGCGCGGCGATTATCGCGCGCTTTGCAGCAACCGGGGCGACCGTCATCTGCGCAGATATCAAAGCACCCGAATCTGAATCGGGGGTTTTCATCAAAACCGACGTGGCCTCAGAGGCTAGCGTTCAGGCACTGATGAACACTATCGCAGAGACTTATGGCCACTTGGATGTCTTGGTCAACAACGCTGGAGTCTGCATCGAAGCGTCTATTAACGATACCCACGAAGAAGACTGGGATCGCGTCATGGCTGTAAACGTTAAGAGCTGCTTTCTTACCACTAAACATGCCTTTGAGCTCATGTGCATGCCCGAGGCCAGCGCACCGGCCATCGTCAACATCAGCTCTATTGAAGGTCTGGGTGCTAACCCGCTTCACGCTGTTTACGCGGCGTCCAAAGCCGCTGTCGCTGCGTTTACTCACAACACAGCGCTGGAATACGGGCCTAGCGGTATTCGCTGCAATGCCGTCGCACCTGGGTGGATCAATACGCCCTTTAATGAACAGCTGCTATCGCAATACCCAGATCGACGAGCGGTAGATAGTGCGATTAAAGCCTTGCACCCCGTAGGGCGCTTGGGCCAACCCCAGGATGTTGCAGAAACGGTTCACTGGCTTGCGGGACCAGAATCTGCCTTT
>QXYP01000184.1 GCA_009886815.1 Halieaceae bacterium | reverse complement strand
TAGGTTCAAAAACGGCTGGCACCCCCGGCTTTATCGATTGTGATTCTTTGGTAGGGGGGCCGAAGTGCTGGTATCTGGGGTCAGGTTCATCGTCAGCTGCTCTCCTGTACAGAGCAATGCCGGATACTAAGATCAGCACGACCCCTAGCAGGAATAAGATATCGGTAAGAACAAAACTCCCCACAGTTTCATCCTCCTTTTGGGTCTGTGTGGCTCATTGTGGTTAATATACGACAAATTGCCCCATCGCTTAACCCAAAAAGCAGCGAATAGTGATGCGCGAAAAGTTTCGGATTGCAGTGGCGACCTGGGCTGCTAGCGTACCTCTTTGTTGCGCTAGGTGCTGCCCAGTATAGTGCGCATAAATAAAGTGTGATTAACAGCGTGGGAATTTATGTCTATTGAGAAAGAACTTTTCAGATCGGGTCCTTATGCAGATTTTTTCAGTCAGGGCGTAAAGGTTGGCGACTCGCTATATTTGGCGGGTCAAGTCGGTATGACCGAGACGGGTGAAATACCCGCTGAGCTCCCGGCTCAGGTGGAAGCCGCCTATAAAAATATTGCGACTGTGCTCTCGCAATTTGGTGCCAAGATGGACAATATTGTGGATGAAACGTTTTTTGTCACTGATATGAACGAATGTATGAGTCAGGTTCCCCAAATCTTTCAGGCTCGGGAGGCCGCTTACGGCAAAAAGCCGGAGGTTGCTCAAACACTGATTGGAGTTTCCGCTTTGGTTGACCCCGGGCTAAAGGTGGAAATTAAAGTGATTGCGAAAATTTGAGTTTTCACCTGACAGTCGCAGGTTCTTTATTTTCAGGGTCAACACTAAACGGGTGGTCAACGGAGTTGCCTTCATGTCCAGCAATATCTTCTTTTTTAGAGCTGTCGCTTAATGCCAGTTGATGGCAACGTTTTATTGGGCCTAGCGGTCATTTCGCTGCTACTAGTTTTGGTGACCTATTTTGCCACTGCAAGCAGGAGTCGCTCAAAGATAGGCATGCTCGAGTCAAAGTTGAGCAGTGCACAGGAGCTTCAAGAACAGCTTCAGGCTGACGCCTTGTTAGCGACACAACAGCACGACGCGGCGGCCAAGGTGCTCAGAGATCGCGAAGATGATTGTCTTCGGCTCGAAAAGGAAAAGGAGTTTTTTGAGCTGGAGAAAAAGCGTCTTGTGGATCAGTTGGCTGAATACGGCGGGGAGTTATCGACCCTGCGTGAAGGCCAGGCAGAGCTGAGTGCTGCTAAAGCGCGAATAACGAGCTTGCAGCGTGACCTTGAAGAACTCAAGGCTGAACGGCAGCTGCTGCGCGCAAGCCTTGAAAAGCAAACCTCGGAAGCTGTAACGCTGGCGACAGAAAGAGAGCAGCAGGAAGAGAATCTGAGAGCGCAAAAAGAGTTTATAAAAAATTCTAGCGAATCTCTGAATCAACAATTTGAAAACCTTGCCAACAAAGTTTTTGAACAAAAAGGCAAGCAATTTGCGGAGACCAATCAGACGACCTTGGGCGGCATTCTTAAGCCGCTACAGGAGCAAATTGCGGGCTTTCAAAGTCGAGTTAACGAGGTGCATGACGCGTCGACCAAGAGCCATACCTCGCTGCAACAGGCCATCGACGGCGTCAAAGACCTTGGTTTAAAAATTGGTCAAGACGCGAGCAATCTCACCACGGCCTTAAAGGGTGACTCCCAGCAACGCGGCGCATGGGGAGAGGCGCAACTGCAGCGCACGCTGGAAATCAGTGGGCTGATCGAGGGCGACCACTACACCATGCAAGACAGCTTCTCCGATAGTGCCGGCAAGGTGAAGCGGACCGATTTTCTCGTACGCCTACCTGAAGATCGCCAGCTTATTATTGACAGTAAGGTCACCCTCAATGCTTATGAGAGAACCATAGCGGCAGAAACACCAGAACACTACGAGCGGGCAATGACAGAGCACGTACTGGCTGTGCGGAAACATATTGATGAATTAGCCTCGAAGGATTACACCCGTCTTACCGGCATGAAAAGCCCTAGCTACGTGCTCATGTTCATGCCAATGGAGTCAGCTTATATTGAAGCGCTTAAGCACAATAAAGAGTTATTTCAGTACGGTTTTAATAAGCAGGTTGTTTTGGTGTCACACACCACGCTGATTCCCATTTTGCGCACTGTCGCCAATCTCTGGATGCTGGAGCGCAGCAATGCTGAAGCGAGAGAAATCAGCGATATGGCAGCTGATATTTACAACAAAGTTACTGCGGTGGCAGAGGGGCTGCGCAACCTGGGGGGCTCATTAACCACGGTAGGGAATCACTACAACAAGGCGGTAGTTGCTCTTGCAGGTAAGCAGGGTCTTTTTGGAAAGGTGGAGAAGTTTGAAAAAATATCCGCCAAGATTTCAAAGGCGCTGCCCGATATCGAGCCCAGAGACTTCGAGCTTGAAACAGGTCGATTGGACCTTGTTTTGGAGCCAATAGACGAGCCTGCTAGTGCGTTGCCGGAACTTCCCAAAGAGAGTGGATCACCTGTGGAAACAAAGCAGCACGGGTCAGCAGCCGATACAGGTTCCGCCCAAGATTAAGGTGAAAGGGTGGCGGTTGTGCGTGCTGGGCGCTGTGTTCGCTTTTTGGTCATATTAGGCGCAGTGAGCCTGGGCCTAAAAGGGTAGGGGGAAATCTTGAGAACCGCAGGGAAAAGTTAGCAGACGTTGCCGCGAGTGCTGCTGCCCGTGGCCGGCTTCGCAACACTTACACCGCAACCAGCCGCTCGTATTTGCCGCCGGGTTCAAAAAATATCGTGAAGGTGCCGTGAATGCCCTGGGGAGTCACGTAGGGTTTGAAAAGCTCCCAAGGCAGGTTAAGGGTTCTGCCATCTCTAGCCGTCACCTGCACTCTATTTTTTTTGGCTTTATAGAACAGTAGAACTTTATCGGTGCTTAATGCCATATCAAAGGTTGCCTGGGGCATTGTTTGTACGCCTTTAAGAAAGATTGTTATTGCGTCGACTAGCCTCGGTCGATTTTTCCTTGGCCGGGAGGTAGTCAGGCATTAATTTGCACAAGTTCAGGAAATAAACACGGACACCTTAGCTTACTGTAGCAATCATTGGGGGGTTTCGGGAGTGGGTTTCAGAGGTCAATTCTGGCTTGTTTCATTTTTTCCGCTATATTCATTTAACGCCCGCCAAGGAGTGGCGGCGCTGACACGAAGACGGGTGACCGAAAGCCCAGGAGTCGGTATGAAGGTGACAGCATTAATATCAGTAACCCTGGCGGCGGCGGTAGGATTGGGGTGTGCGGCACTGTCAGTTGAGTCGGTTGAATCCGCGTCTACTGAAGGGGCCGTTGATTCTGAATGGGTTAAGCCGCCGTTCACTGCGAGCCCGCTGGCACCACTTGCAAATACTTACTGGAAGCTCACCTCGCTATATGGGGTTCCTGTGATAATGGGTGAATCCCAACGCCGTGAGGCCTACCTGCAGTTTCGTGAAGACACTCAATCAGTGCGAGGGTTTTCGGGTTGCAATGATTTTTCGGGCACCTATGAGGTAATTGAAGACGCGCTTTCTCTGGGGCCCATGGCAGCTACGCGCAAACTGTGTGCAGATGTCATGTCTACAGAAATGCAATTCCTCGCCGCATTAGAGCAGGCGGCAACCTTTGCCATTGTTGGTGAGGGTTTGATACTCAGTGATGAGCTAGGTGTTACAACGGCTGAATTCATGGCCGTATACTTTTAGACAACCAGCGTTCTACCAAGATATTAAGAGAAAATGACATGCGTAATTCTATTGTTTTAGTTGGATTTTTTGTCATGATTTCGGCCCTGTTGGCCGGCTGTGATAGCACAGATAATCCTCCTTCTAATGTCGAGCCGACCTCAGAGGCAAAGGCCGACACGGTGTTTTTTAACGGAACGATCATTACCGTTGACGACAACAATCCCAAGGCAATTGCAGTAGCGACGCGGGGAGGGCTGATTACTTATGTGGGTGGCCTTGCGGGTCTGCAACCCTTCATTGCCGATACCACTGATAAAATTGACTTAAAAGGCAAAACACTGGTGCCAGGCTTCGTTGACGCCCATGGACACGTCGTCAGTGCTGGCCTTCAGGCGGCAAGTGCCAACATGCTCGCCCCGCCCGACGGAGCAGTGACCGACTTTGCAAGTCTTATAGCCACCTTAGAAGACTGGCAAAGCACCGACTCAGGGAGAGAGTTTATTGAGAGAACCGGTTGGTTGTTGGGCTTTGGATTTGATGATTCACAGCTGTCCGAGGGCATTTTTCCTACTGCTAACGAGCTGTCTATGATCACCGAAGAAAAGCCGTTGATGATCATTCACCAGTCGGGCCATTTCGGGGTTTTTAACCGCCATGCTCTCGCTCTCGCAGGAATCGATGACTGTAATAAAACAATTCCGGGGGGATTGATTCGCTGTGAAGCCGATGGCACAACGCCAAATGGTGTGCTCGAAGAAAATGCGTTTTTCGGGGCTTTACGTGTCTTTCAATCGAGTATTGATCCTGCCTATGCGGTTGATCTTTTTGAGCAGGGAATGCAGCTGTTTGCCAGCTATGGCTATACCACGGCCCAAGAGGGACGGGCCTTCGCAGCGTCGCTAATGACCGCTGAGGCTAGGGTTGATCAAGGATTGCTGCCCATTGATGTCGCCCTTTACCTCGACTACACGGCAAAGGAACAGATGACAGCATCACCCTATTACAGCGGGTCTGGGTATGGGGGAATTGGTTACACCGACGGCTTCCGCATTGCCGGTGTAAAACTCACTATTGACGGCTCACCGCAGGGCAAGACCGCTTGGTTGAGCGAACCCTATTTTGTGGCTCCACACGGTCAGCCCGCAGATTATGTTGGTTATCCGGCAATGACTGAGCAGCAGGTGAATGACGAAGTGATGCATGCGTTTGCGAACGATCGTCAAATTCTGGTGCACTGTAACGGTGATGCAGCAATAGATCGCTACCTCAATGCCATAGAGCGCGCAGTTGCAGTGCATGGATTGGGCGATCGTCGGAATGTACTCATTCACGGTCAAACTCTGCGGAAAGACCAGATAGCTCGCCTTAAAGAGCTAGGGATAATGCCGTCACTTTTTCCCATGCATACGTTTTATTGGGGTGACTGGCATCGTGATTCCGTATTGGGGCCAGAGCGAGCGGCCTATATTTCTCCCACTCGTGACGTTCTTGATGCTGGAATGATTTTTTCTTCGCATCATGATGCGCCTGTTGCTATGCCGGATTCAATGCGTGTGTTATCTGCCACCGTTACGAGAATGACGCGCAGCGGGCAGGTGTTGGGTCCCGACCAGCGTGTGACGCCCTATGAGGGTTTAAAGGCAATGACCATATGGCCGGCCTATCAGCATTTTGAAGAGAAAGAAAAAGGCTCCATCATGGTGGGTAAACAAGCGGATTTTGTCATTCTCTCTGCAGACCCTCTATCGATAGATCCCCTGGCGATTGCAGATATTCAGGTATTGGAAACGATCAACAACGGACAGACGGTTTATCGTGCACCCGAGGAATATTCAGCGCCAGCACCAATGGCAAGCATCGATAGCCCGAGGGTTGGTGGCGACAGGGATAGCCATGGTTGTATTGGCTCAGCGGGT
>QXYP01000183.1 GCA_009886815.1 Halieaceae bacterium | reverse complement strand
ATCAACCAACTTCGCAACCTTCCTTAAAATACATCATCGTCCCTACTTTCCTTTGAGTAATCAGCGTTGTGTTATGTGACAGATTATAGGCACTAAACCTAGAAATAAAATCGTTTTCTAAAAACACCAACGCCCAGCCGTCTGCATATTACGCCTAAAAGGCTGCTATTTTCTGATGGCTGCACAGGCAACACCCCAGCCCTATCGCTTGCATGAACCTATTCTATTTCGAACACTTTCAGGGCAAGCGTTTTTATGGCTATGCTAGGCACCCGGCTCATTAACTATTTATGACTCGGCGCTTTTCACGCTGAGGCTGACTCGGCTACACTGGGGTCGAGAGGGCAATAGTTCCGAAGAATCAGTGCCTGAATTGGTTCTAAGGCATCGCCACAACCCGCCTAGCAACTTGCCTTGTGCAGGGCATCAGGGGGTCGTGTTGCTGCCAGTTTTACAGACCAAGGAAACCTAGCAAATCCGATGGCATGTAAATCTCAAAACGTTTTAACAACAGGCGTCGCATAAAGTATCAGTCACCCCTTATTTGCTCCCTAGAAATGGAATTCAAAAGCATGTCATCGAGTCACCCCACAGCCGCCACCCCCAAACCGCTTTATCGGCGTTTTTCAGACATTTTTGAGGCGGGTTTCAGCGTCGATTGGGGCATTGGTTCTTTTCTGGTTATTAGTCACGTGCTCGTTTTACTCCTAACCCCCATTGCTTATATCTTTGCCCCGGCAGGCCTTTGGCAAGTGATGCTGGCCTGGACACTCATCCATGCCTTCATTGGCGCACTATCAACAACCGTATATTCCCACCGGCTTATTGCCCATGGCGCGGCAAAAGACGTTCGATTACCTACGCACATCATCTTCTTGGCATTGCAGCTTTTTGCGGTGCAGGGCAGCGTGCGCCGATGGTCGGCGCAGCACGTCATTCACCATTCAGTCGATAAAACCGGCCAACACCACCTCGACCCCTACTCTGCCACTTGGTTTAGCACCAGTTGGCGCAATTTTTTGTGGTCACACATGCTCACCTATTTATTTAACCACCCTTTTTCCCGCGAGTTTGATGCGGCCCTTAAAGCCAAGGCACATCCCGCCATTGTTTGGCAGGACAAGCACTACCTTCCACTCATCATTGTGGCCAACTTTGTATTGCCCATTGGGCTGGGCATCGTATTGGCCGGCTGGCTGGGAGGTTTCTGCATGTTATTGGCGGGCAGCGCAGGTTTCGTGCTCGCACAACACAATACGTGGACCGTGAACAGCGTGACGCATATGTGGGGCTTCAAAAAAGGCCTTATGAGCTCTGCCCAAAACAACTACGTCTGGTTGGGCCCTCTGGGAGAGGGCAATCACCATGCCGATCATCACGACTACCCGAGGGATTTTCGCAACGGGTTTGGCTGGAGTGGCTGGGTGCTCGATCCAACACGCTACGCCATTCTAGCGCTAAGAGGGCTAGGGCTAGTGCAAGGACTCAACCGCGCGAGCCGCTGGCAAGAGGCGCAAATTATTGCCCGTCGTAAAGTTCGCGATACCAAAGCAAAATCGCGCTCCGTGATCTGGCAACAATGGGAGGACAAACTGGCGACATTGGGCGATGAATGGCTTGCTGCCGCCAAGGCCTGGGACCAGTTCAAGTTGGAAAAGACCAGGCTCACGCACCAAATACGTCAGGCAGGAGCCGACAGCATGGCCGCTGCCCGCCAACGTATGGACGTTACCCAGGAAGAACTGATGCGCGATTTGCGAGCCCGGAGAGAAGACCTCCGTGCCGAGATGCAGCAGGCGCGCCAACGACTGAAAGCAAGGCGCGAGGAGTTTTTCACCGCGCTTGGGGAGCTCAAACAGGCCAATATGGCGGTTGCCTGAGTCGAGAGCGCATTGGCTGCGCTATAGAATGCGTCGGTCACTTCGCCTAACGATCACGCTGTTACTCATAGATGGCTCGTTGGGCCGTAAAAATTAGCGTCGATTCAGATCTAGAGCGTTCCCTGCGCCTTTGCCATGTCCAGCGCAAGGTCTTCAATCATATCTTCCTGGCCACCCACCGTTCGACGACGCCCCAGCTCCACCAAAATATCACGAGTAGACAGATTGTATTTTTCGGCGCTGCGCTTGGCGAACAGTAGAAACGAGGAGTACACCCCGGCGTAGCCCAGTGTGAGGGCATCGCGGTCCACGCGCACCATGTGGTCCATCATGGGGACGATTAAATCCTCGGCAATATCCATGGCCTTGAACGTGTCTATGCCGGTTTCGATGCCCATACGATCACACACGGCAACAAATACCTCTAGGGGCGTGTTACCTGCACCGGCGCCCAGACCCGCCAGGGATCCATCAATACGATTCGCACCCGCTGCAACGGCGGCAACAGAGTTGGCAATACCCATGGCGAGATTGTGATGACCATGAAAACCTAACTCTGTTTCGGGCTTGAGTTCGGCCCGCGCCAGAGCTATGCGTGACGTCACATCGTCGGGCAGCATGTAACCGGCAGAATCTGTGATGTAGACGCAATTAGCACCGAAGTCTTCCATCATTTTTAACTGAACGACCAACTCTTCCGCTTCAATCATGTGGGCCATCATTAGGAAGCCCACGGTATCCAGATTATCGATAGTCCTTGCCATAGTCAGGTGCTGCTCGGAAACATCGGCCTCGGTACAATGCGTCGCAATCCGGATGGTTGAAATACCGCAGTCGACTGCCATCTTCAGGTGGTCCACCGTGCCGATACCCGGAAGCAGTAGCGCCGAAACCTTGGCATTTTTCATTTCTTTGCAGACCGCAGTGAGGTATTCCTCATCGCTGGCTGCTGGGAATCCATAGTTCACCGAAGAACCCCCAAGGCCGTCACCGTGGGTCACTTCAATCATTGGTATACCCGCTTCATCCATGGCTTTAGAGACTGTAACCATCTCATCTACCGTAATCTGATGACGCTTGGGGTGCATACCATCGCGCAGACACATGTCGTGGACAGTAATTTTCTTTCCTTGTAAGTCCATTAGCGGCTCTCTTTTGTCTTCAGACCGGGTCTACCCAGCCGTCTTTGATCGAATAACCTGCGCTCTAACAAGCAGTGGGCAAAAATCTGCCCGCCAGCATTTCTTCGGCGTATATTTCTGCCGTGCGCAGCCCCGCCGCGGTCATAATATCGAGGTTGCCTGCGTACTTCGGCAGGAAGTCACCCAGGCCCTCAACCTCCATATAAATAGACACCCGCTTGCCATCGAATACGGGACCATTCTTCAAGGTGTAACCCGGCACGTATTGCTGCACCTCTTGAATCATGTCGTGCACCGATTGGGTTATCGCTTCTTGGTCAGGGTCTTCTTGTGTCAGGCAGTGCACCGTATCGCGCATAATCAGCGGGGGCTCTGCGGGATTAATCACAATGATAGCTTTCCCGGTATGGGCGCCACCGCAGACTTCAATACCTTTGGCCGTAGTGCGAGTAAATTCGTCAATATTTTTGCGGGTTCCAGGCCCCGCAGATTTTGAGCTGACCGTGGCAACAATTTCACCATAAACAACTTCTTGTACGCGGCTCACTGCCGCTACCAGCGGGATAGTTGCCTGACCACCGCAAGTCACCATGTTCACGTTCATCGCCTTCTGGGTGACAGCGTCCAACAGGTTTACGGGAGGGACACAAAATGGCCCGATAGCCGCGGGCGTCAGGTCAATCATAACCGCCCCCTGCTGATTGACCTTCCGGCTGTTCTCAGCATGCACGTACGCCGACGTTGCATCGAAACAGATTTGTACGCCGTCTTCTTGCATGGTGGGCAGCATGCCCTCGACACCCTCGGCCGTTGTTTTGAGGCCCAGCTGTGCGGCGCGGGCTAAGCCCGGCGACTCAGCATCGACACCCACCATCCAAACCGGCTCAATCACTTCGCTGCGCTGGGCCTTCATCAGTAAATCAGTACCAATATTGCCGGGACCAATAATCGCCGCTTTTATCTTATTGCTCATGCCTCAATCCTCGTCATCGGTTGTGGATGACCTTAACTACCAGGGCGGTTTGTATGCCCCACCGCACTAGACGAACCGGCAGCTGCAGCCGCCGATTCCTTCAATCTCCAGTAACATTTCATCACCGGCCACCACCGGAATCAGGGGCGCCAAAGAGCCCGATAAAATCACTTCGCCGGCTTTAAACGGTATTCCGTACTCACCTAGGGTATTGGCCAGCCAGGCCACGGCGGTTAATGGGTTGCCCTGTACCGCGCTTCCTAAGCCTTCCGATTCAAATTTACCGTTTTTGTAAATCTTCATGTGCAAACTCGGCAAGTCGCAATCCCTAGGGTCGACTTCATTGTCACTCAACACATAAACGCCGCAGGAGGCGTTATCTGCCACGGTATCCTGAATTTTAATTTTCCAATCAGCGATGCGGGAATCAACAATTTCAAAACAGGGGATAATGGTCTCTGTGGCATCCAATACGTCGGCCTCGGTGACACCAGGACCTACAAGGTCTTTTTTAAGACGAAAAGCAATCTCCCCCTCTGCCATGGGCGCAATCAGATGACCCGCAATAGGAATTTCCGACCCATTGCGATACGCCATGGTATTCGTCAAAAAACCGAAGTCTGGCTGAAATACACCCAGCATCTCCTGTACCGGCTGACTGGTCACACCAATTTTCTTACCGACAATGGTCTCACCATCGTTGTCTAGCCTGCGCTGCAAAAACCGCAAACTAATATGATAAGCATCTTCAACTTGAATATCGGGCTCACGATCGGTCAGTGGAATAAGCGCATACTTTCCGCGTAGAGCTGCGTAAAGTTCGTCTCCAAGGGCGTTAATCTTTTCCTGATCCATCATTATTTTCCAAACCTCTTTGTTTCTGGGCGCCAGTCATTTTGCGTGGCTCCTTTGTCAGTGCAAAAAGTCGTTAACTCTATGCGCCTGTAAAACAAGCTTTCGTTGGGCGCCCTTCGATGACAGCCCTAAGCCTTCGCCTGAGAGGACGGCCATCAACTCGGGACAATCTGCCCGCCATTTCCTTCAGCACAAGGTATTTGAACCCATAGATTCGAGCAGGTCATACTCCCCGTGGGTTACGACAACGCGAAAACCAGCCACCCCAAGGCGTCGCGGTTGCCATGTTACGATAGCGGAAGATGTCAGTTTCAAACCTATCAGCACAAGACTTTTTCGTCGCCAGACAATATCCGCCAACCTCCCCGACACGAGTACGCTATGGACAGAATAGAAAAGCTGAAGAACGACGTATACAGCTTTGAGGAGCTGGATACCCTCGAGAAGAATGCGACGAAGCTCCGGGATCAGGAAACCTTAAGTTTGATCACCCAAAGTCGTGCCTCCAAAAAGGCAAAAGGCGAGAAACCCAAAAGCACCGTTGACGACAAAGGCGTACCGCTGACTAAGCGTGGTCGCCGGGACGCCAAAGCCGGACGCTAAGTTACTAGCAACGCCCCAGCCCGGGCGTTAGCACAGGCCCTAACCCTGCAGCAGATCGACATTGCTGCTGTTAATGGGCTAACAGCCCTGCCTAAAACATCAACTCCGCTTGGAGCTAGGCCAGCTTCAGCAGCATTTCTTTCTCATAGGGGGCGAGGTTGCTAACACCCCCTTGCTGAACTTTATTGGCCCAGTCGGGGTTAGCAATCAGCGCCCTACCCACCGCCGCCAAATCAAACTCCCCCTTTTCCAAGGACTCCAGCAGCTTGTCGATACTGGCGATATCACCACCACTGAAAAAGCCCTCGCCGGGTTCAGGAATAAAATCTTTATCTAGGCTAATACTGCCCACCGTTATGGTGGGGACCCCGGTCAGCTTTTTTGTCCAACCGGCGAGATTGAGATCACTACCCTCGAACTCTGACTCCCAGAACCGTCGTTGTGAACAATGAAAAAGATCGACACCGGCATCTACCAGTGGCGTCAGAAAAGACTCCAGCGCATCGGGGCTCTCTGCCAATCTTGCCGTAAAGTCCTGCTGCTTCCACTGGGAGTAACGCAAAATGATGGGGAAATCAGCGCCCACCGCTTGCCGGCTCGCGCGAACGATCTCAGCCACAAACTGCCCACGTAGGGCCATATCTCCACCCCACTGATCCTCTCTAACATTCGTTCCGTCCCAAAAAAATTGGTCCAGTAAATAGCCGTGTGCACCGTGCAATTCTACCGCGTCGAAACCGATCGCCTTCGCTGCGGTCACCCCCCCGACAAAGGCGTCAATGGCGTCTTGAATCTCTGAATCTGTCATCGTGTGCCGGTTTTTCTTGCCCGGTACGTTCATCCCTGAGGGTGTGTGCCCCAGGGCCTCCCCTTCACCAATCTTTAAATCCCCCGATCCGCGCATGCCACCGCAATGCCATAACTGAGGCGCAATCTTACCGCCCGCTTCGTGAACTGCGGTGACCACTCGAGCCCAGCCGTTGAGTGCCTCACCGTGAAAAAACGGGACGTTGAGATAACCCTCAGCAGCATTTACCTCGGGATGGGTGCCCTCAGTAATAATGAGTCCAACCCCACCCTCGGCACGCTTACGGTAATAGTCGACAACATGATCTCCCGGTACGTTGTCGGGGCACATATTCCGGGTCATTGGCGCCATCACGACACGATTTTTCAGCGTGAGGTTTCGTGTTTCGAAGGGCTTGAAGAGAATATCAGTTGAAGTCAAAACGGTTCTCCGAAATGGTTAACGGGGGCAGAGTTGTTGGGTTTTCGGCGCGCCTTTGCAGCGAAACGAATGTAGCCCAACGGTCAGAGTTCTGAAAATAGCGCGCCAATGCTAAAAGCTTCAGCAGCAAAATGCTATCGCCAATAACACTGGCTTTGTGCGCCATGGGTTTGCAGCCTTGGTTTTCGACCATGGCTTGCGACCTTAAATGCAGCCACTGCGACGCCACCATCAGATGCAGCCCGCCGGGTGAGAAGTCTACAAACACCTGGACCCTGAACAAGGCGCTAAGACCAAGGCTAAAGCGTTTTGATGAGCGGCTTACCGTTAGCAAATCGCACGTAGGTCGCCGGTGCCTGCAGCTGTGCCTCGCGCTTTAGTGTCAAACGCTGTTCAACCATATCAATGATCCAACGTGTGATCGTAGGCAAATCAAGCTTTTGCGTCTCTGAAAGGGTCAACCAATGCAGATCGAGTAGCTCACCAGAGGCTTTAACCATATCGTCGGGGTCGGTTTGAATAAATTCATCAAAGACCATAAAAAACCGTGTATCGAAGCGGCGAGTGCGATAAGTCGGGGTAATGGCTCGGGCAATAAAATCCATTTTATCCAGCGGAGGCTCAACACCATGATCAAAATAGCTCTGCCAAACCGGATTTATGGTTGTTAATTTTTGCGCGGTCTTGCGGCCAATGATAAGCCCTGTTTCTTCATAGGTTTCCCGGATCGCCGCCAGGGCCAGCCCTCGTAACTTATGATGCGATACGCTTTTGCGGGTTTCTTTTTGCAGTCGGTCAATCACCGGGGCGCTAAGCTCAGAGGGCACACTCAGTCGTTGATCAATGAGATCAAGGCGACCACCAGGAAACACAAACTTATTGGGCATAAACGCATGACTGGCCGCACGCTTACCCATTAAGACCTTGGGTTCACTGCCCTGTCGCACAATAATTAGCGTGGCAGCTTCTCTAGGGCGCACTGCCTGGGCTTGTTGTTCGCGATACTCCGTATCGCTTTTGGCCTTAACGCCCACTTTTTTTGTTGCCACCACCTACACCTTGTTTGTCTAACACACCGCAAGCCTAGGCCATGCAAACGTCCAAAGCGTTGCTCTTCGATGAGTTGTCATTTGATTGCATCTATCCAGTTTTAGAAAGTGCCCCGTCCTGAGGGCTGCTCTGCAACTTACTGCTATTACGTTCTTCAGGCCCCTTCAATGACAAAATCAAAATCCATCCGCTACCGAGAAACACTCGCCGCCCCATATTTATTTTGAGTTGCCCGCAGTCACCGCTTTTAGTCGCCTCTTTACACGTGCTAGCACGACCGAGCTCGAAAGCCTCTAGCTAGCGCCCTCATAACTCCCCTGTCGCCAAGCTTCATAAACCACAATCGATACCGCATTGGCTAAATTCAGGCTTCGACTGTTCGGGAGCATAGGCAATCTAACAATGTGGTCATGAGGCAGCGTGTCCAAAATCTCTTCCGGCAGCCCTTTGGTTTCTGAGCCAAATAACAGTGCGTCGGAGGTCGAAAACTCAACGTTAGAATGCAGCGTCTGACCCGATGTTTCGATCGCTATGAGCCGACGATCTGAATTTTCTTCTCGATAATGCCCAAGCGACTCCCACTGCGTCACGCTAGCAAACTCATGATAGTCCAAACCCGCCCGGCGCAGACGTTTGTCATCCATGACAAAACCTAGAGGTTTAATGACATGCAGTGCCGCTCCCGTATTTGCGCACAGCCGAATAATGCTGCCCGTATTGCCGGGGATCTCGGGCTCATGAAGCACAATGTGCAAACGGCCAAAACTCACTGGCAGCGCATCGATACAAAGATTTGAAAAAACGAATACGTCATAATCGGTGTTTAGGTGAAAAGGTACCCCACATGTTTTTTGTCATTGACTGCAAAGATAAGCCCAACCATCTCACGGTTCGGCTTGAAAACCGTGAAGCACATCTTAACTATCTCAAAGATTTTGAGCAGCAACTTATCATGGCAGGGCCTTTTCTGGATGCCGACGATCAAATGATCGGCTCCATGCTCATCATGGCCTTTAATAACCGGGCAGAAGTCGAGGATTTTTGCGCTGCAGACCCCTATACCTTGGCGGGTTTATTTGACCAGGTCTTAATCCGACCTTGGCGTAAAGTATTGCCCGCCTGAATCGAACACTCTAAGGGAGAACAGCGGGGCCCGTAACTTGCCTTAAACCCGGGTCACAAGAATCTTCAGGCAAACATTAAGCCCATTAAATCGCGAGTAATCTGGCGGCGGACAATGCTAGTTTTGACGCGGCCATTAAGGCTTAGCTCTGTTTCGAGTCAGTCTCATATAGAGCAAAAAACTGCTGAGCATGCCCAAGCCAATGAGGACAACAGAAATAACAGCGCGATAGGGGCTTTCAGCGCTCCATACTCCCTCTTGCTGCAACCAATAGTGCGCATAGAGCGACAGCGCCCAAGGACTCAATGCCAACAAAAAACCAATAATTCGTCGTGTCATGATACGCGACCATCCAACGTCAATGACCAACCTTATACTGCCAGACAAGCACTGTTAACACTGGTGGCGCTCTGGCTCTGTTTTTTTACCAAGTCCTCATCGCTTGCCAATGTGGTCGATAGCTCGTTATGTTTCGATGCTAAGGAAGATAACGGCGCAGTTGGGGTTTCTAAAAGTGAACATGCAGCGTGTTATGAACAAGTCGCCTCTGATCAACGGCTGGCCACTGTTTTGGTGTCTCACATTGTTTGCTGCCGCCTTTATGGTCAGGGCCAGCGTGCTTAGTGACTTGAACAGTCCTGAAGGCATTTCAGGCATGATTCAATATTCCGTGCGCTGGGCTGTGCCCCTTATTTTTCTGATTACCGCCACATCGGCCATGGCGCGCCTATTTCCCAACACCATGACGCGCTGGCTTATGCGCAATCGACGCTACGTTGGACTCAGCTTTGCCGCAGCCATGGCCTGGCAGGGAGCTTTCATTTTTTGGATTTCAGTGGGACACCCCGATCACTACTACACCAACATCTATTTTTTGCGCGACGAACTGGAGGGAAGCAGTGGCTATTTGTTTCTCACGGCCATGATCGTGACGTCATTTCCCTTCGGCCGGCGCCACCTTAGCCCCGCCCATTGGAGCGTACTCCATCGTGCCGGAGTTTATTTTCTGTGGGCCTACCCTTTTAGCGTTTATTGGTGGAACACCGCGTATTACGGCAGTGAACTTTGGCTGGACTATCTCTTTTATGGCTTGGGTTTCACCGCCTTCGCCCTGCGAATCGCGGCATGGGGCAAGGGCCGGTGGGTAGGGCAGCACGCCACAGGGGGCTATGGCGCAGGCGGCAAACTGCTCATTGCAGCCGGGCTCTTGCTAGGTGCCACGGGTTCTCTATGGCAAGAGCCAGTTTCAGCAGTCCTGCTGGCACCCGCCCCATCCCAAACATTAGAGCTATGGCTGCCCTTTTGGCCTTTTCAGCCATTCCTGCCTTTGCTGTTTTTAGGCCTAGGCACATGGCTACTCACCCCAAACGTTGACCCAGCCCTCCCCAAAACCCAGGTTGTGACTTAGCGCATTGCCCGCTTCACTTAGTGACGTATAGGCGCAGTGGCGATAACAACGCTCAAAACCTAATCTACGAGCAGACCCTAGGATGTTTGCATGAGTTCAACTGACACGATCATCATTGGAGGCGGTCACAACGGCCTTATCTGCGCCACGCTGTTGGCTAAAGCGGGGCAAAAGGTTGTGCTTGTCGAGGCCGCTGACACGTTAGGGGGCTTGGCCAGAGACCGAGAATTTCACCCCGGCTTTAAGGCTTCCGTGGCTCAGACCCTCTACGCACTGCCCACATCGGTTATCAAGGCGCTAGATTTAGAGCAACAGGGCTTTATACCCAGCAAAGAGACGCTCACTACAACCGCACTATCACTTACTGAGCCTCCGATAACTTTAGCGGGTGCCCGTATTGTGGGCGCCTGCCCAACCGATGCCGCCGCCTTCGCCAATTACAAACAACAGCTCGCCACCTTTAGCAAAGCCCTCGCCCCCTTTTGGTCTAAAACCATGCCACGCATTGGCGCCACAGGCTTTCAAGATCTGCTCACCTTTGGACACCTCGGGTTAAACATGAGAACCCTAGGTAAAGCCGACATGCTCGAGTTCTTTAGAGTCGCCACTTTACCTATGCGAGACCTTGTCGATGAGCATTTCTCGGGGGAGTCACTGAAAGCGGCTCTGTGTTGGGATGGGATCTTGGGGTCGCAATTAGCGCCGCGATCCCCGAATCAGGGCGTTTTAACCCTCCTAAACCGTATGGCCGGCCAATGGGAAGGCGAGCACAGCGTGCCAGCCGGCGGCATGGCAACCTTTATAGGTGCTCTGATCAAGGCCGCCACCGCCGCCGGAGTCACAATGAGAACCGGAGCGCCGGTGAAGCAAATAACCATTTCCGGCAGCGAACAGGGCCAACGCTGCAGTGGCGTAGCACTGGAAAATGGCGAAGTGCTCACTAGCGAACGTGTGATTTCCAGTGCTGACCCGAAAACGACATTTCTGAATTTGGTAGGCCCCCGCCACTTGGAAATTGAATTTAGTAACCGAATTCGCAGACTGCGCAGTAAAGGTTATGTCGCCAAACTGCACCTAGCCTTATCGGGCTTACCGAAATTCTCTGGCCTCGATACCCCCTCAGGGCGACTGATACTGGCGCCCTCTATGGATACCATTGAGTTTGCCTGGGATGCCGCCAAGTACGGCGAAATTCCTGATCAGCCGGTGATGGATGTTTGTCTACCCACCTTAACAACACCCGGCGACGCGCCCGCAGGTCAGCACATTCTCTCTGCGAACGTTATGTATATACCCGGCGAGCTCAAAGAAGGTTGGACCGATGCGGCCCGCGACAACTTAACAGCACAGTTGATTACCCAGCTGGAAGACTATGCGCCGGGCATCAAAGCCCTCGTGTTAGGCAGCGAACTGTTAACCCCGGAAGATTTGCAGCAACAATTTCGAGTTTCGGGAGGGCATTGGCATCACATAGAACCCGCCATCGATCAGCTTCTCATGATGCGTCCCACCTATGAGGCGGCGCAGTATGCAACGCCCATAGAAGGCCTCTATTTGTGCGGCTCGGGAAGCCACCCTGCTGGCGACATCAGTGGTAATCCCGGACGGAATGCGGCTCGGGAGATCCTGTCATGAAGCCATATGACGCGATTATTATCGGTGCCGGCCACAACGGTCTTACCGCAGCGGCCTACTTGGCCAAAGCCGGTCTCGATGTTGTTGTCTTAGAGAAAAATGACTATATCGGTGGCGCCGCCGTTACCCGGGAAATGCATGAAGGTTGGTTTTACTCCAGCTGCTCTTACGTGTGTTCCATGATGCGCCAATCCATTCATCGGGATCTTGATTTAACCCGCCATGGGCTATTACTGGTGCCCTACCTGGGCACGGCAAATTTCAGCGATCGGGGTGATCGCGTACTGTTAGATTACGCCGACGAAGAGGCAGCCTATTTGGAGCTCCGGCGTCATTCACCCCACGACGCCGATGCTATGTCGCGCTTTCAGGCCGACCTTGGCCGTTACGCGCAACTTATTCGTAAAACGCTGCTGCGCACGCCGCCCGATCCCAGCTCCTTTAAACCCCGTGATATCAAAGAACTACTGTGGCTAGGCAAGCAGTTTTGGGGCTTAGGTGAGCGCGAGCTGTACGAATACATTCGCTTCTTCACCATGAGTGCCGCTGACTTCCTCGAAGACTATTTTGAAAACGATCTGATCAAGGCTGCCATGGCGAGTCCCGGCATTATCGGGACTGCTTTGGGTGTCTATTCCCCGGGTTCTGCCTACATTTTGTTACACCACGTTATGGGTGATGTTGACGGTAATGTTGGCGCCTGGGGCCTCGCTAGAGGAGGCATGGGGGCTATATCTCACGCCCTCGCAGGGGCATTGAAGGAGCATGGCGGCAAAATTCAGACCGAAGCGCCTGTGGCCAAAATCTTAGTCAAGGATGGCGCGACCGTCGGTGTGGCTCTGGACAATGGTGACGAAATATACGGCAAAATCGTCGTCTCCAATCTCGATGCCAAGCGCACGTTTACCAAGGTCATGGACAAAGACGACCTACCCCCAGGCATATTTGAGCGGGCCAGCAACTTCAAGATTCGAGGCTCGTCAGGGAAGGTCAACATTGCACTTTCGAGCATGCCAAAGTTCACAAACGTGCCAGACAACCGCTACGTGAATCGCGGCGGGCAGGGCTTTTCAGGTTCCCTAGAAACCATGGAACGGGCCTATGACTGCTGGAAACGTGGCTGCTGGTCCGATGACCCCTTTATTGAGGCCGTAATTCCCTCAGCCTGGGATCCTACGGTGGCGCCCCCGGGGTGCCACTGGATGTCGACCTTCATTCAATATTGTCCACCGACTCTGGCAGACGGTGACTGGACGCCGGAGAAGCGCGATGCCTTTGGGGCTACCGTTATCGATAAAATTGAGCGCTACTCACCGGGCTTTAAAGACTTAGTGGTTCATGCCGAAGTACGAACACCCCATGAAATTGAAAATGAAATCGGCCTCACCGAGGGCAATATCTTTCAGGGTGAACTCACGATCGATCAGCTGCTGTTTAACCGTCCGTTCCCCGGTTATGGGCAGTATCGAATGCCTTTAAAAAATATGTACATGTGTGGCTCATCGACTCACCCCGGGGGCGGCGTATCCTCGGCCTGTGGCGCCAATGCAGCCCGAGAAATATTGATCGATCTACGCAAACCCAATACGGTACCGGAGGACGACTTCTACGATGAGTAATCCGGATATTCTTCGAGAAAATACCGCAGACCCCTACGCTGGTGAGCGGCTCAAGCTGTCCCATTTCCACGAGCGGCAAGCAGCGCTGAATTTGCGCGATGCCTGGTCTTCGTGGAACGGGTTCAAGTTTGCAGACTACTACTACGACGTGGACTACGAGTATTTTTGCATCCGCAATACCTGTGGCACCTACGATATATGCCCCATGCAAAAATACCTCATAGAGGGGCCAGACGCCCTGGCCATGCTAGATCGCATGGTGACCCGTGATCTCAATAAATTGCGGATCAACCGGGTCACCTACGTCGCCTGGTGCAATGATTCCGGGCGAATGATCGACGATGGAACCATTTTCCGCCTCGATGAATCAAAGTTTCTGCTGACTTGTGGCAGCCCCTGTCTCGCCTGGTTGCGCAAAAGCGCCCTGGGGTTTGATCAGCTATCGGTGATCGAACACACCGAAGCGCTTGCCGCACTGTCCCTGCAAGGGCCTACCAGCTTTGCGGTGCTCAAGGCGATGGGGCTAGAAGCCGCAGGTTCGCTGAAACCCTTTGATATTGGCCATTACCCCTTTGCAGAGGGCGAAATTATGATCTCCCGCACGGGCTTCACCGGAGATTTGGGCTACGAGCTATGGGTTGAGCCCAATCTCGCCCTCACGCTCTGGGACCACCTGTACGAAGCCGGGGCCAACTATGGAATTCAACCCTATGGTGAAGCGGCCACCAATATGGCGCGCCTCGAAGCCGGTTTCATCATGCCCTACATGGAATTCAATGAAGCCCTCAAGACCGTCAACTTTGAGTATGACCAAACACCTCTAGAGCTAGACCTCGCTTGGCTAGTCGATTTTAAAAAGCCCCACTTTAACGGTCGAAGAGCTTTGCTAGAGCAACATAAAAGCGGCCCAAAAATGCTGCTCACCAAACTCAACATTGAAGGCAATAAGCCAGCAGAAGAAGCGCTTCTTTATAGCGACCGAGCCTGCAACAACGAAATTGGCTATGTCACCTCCGCGATGTGGTCGCCCTCGGTGAAGGCAAATATTGCGCTGGCGATGATCGATGTCGACGCCTTGTCCGGTGAAATTTGGACTGAGATCTATTACCAGAAAGAGCTTCGTCATCATCGAAAGGTGGCGCGCTGCACGGTACAGAAAAAAGCGTTTTGGGGGCCCGAGCGCGCCCGAACGACGCCACCTTCCCTAACTTGATCAAACCTAATAAGTCGGCAGCTACGTCGGCTGCTTTTCGGCCTCAATTTCCTCGCGCCATTGCGACAAATTCATGCCAATGGCCATAAACCCTAATATCCAAAGGGCCTCATCCCAGGCAAACAACCAGTGACCTCGGAACGCCCAATACCCAGCAATTAACCACAGAGTGCCATACAAAAAAACCTTCGCGTTTTCTGCAAAGCTCAGCAAACGGCTACGACTGATACCCCGGTCCTGTAACTGCAAGCGCACCTCAATAAGCGCCAGAATCAATAGCCAAAACAAGACTTCAACAATGTCTGCCCAAGCCAGCTCAAATTCAACCCTCATGCCGGCGGCATCAGTAATGACTTGGCCCTGGGAAAAAATATAAAACGTGGTTTCCGTCGAGAAGCTTTTGCAGTTACTCGCGTCCAGCACCTGATATTCCAAATTGCGCGCTGCAGATAAGCCCTGATCCACAAAACTGCACAGTGAAACGCCCACATGCTCGACACTGTTGAACAAATCATGAAGGTACTCTGTATAAGCAACGACCGCATGACCAATAACGAGGTAACACAAAAACCTAACGACCTTCATGCACCTCACCCAAAAACGCGTGAAAGCTGCATCTGAAAGTATGTAAGTCTCTAACTCAAGCAGAAAAAGTAATACGAACCAGCCTAGCTCGTCGAGCGTGGTTGCGAAGGCAGAGGTCCAATCAAACCAGCGCCACCCCTCGTGATAAGTGTGGTTCACCTGATTAATATCGAGAAGAATATAGTTCCCGAAGTTAATCAGCAGCAGCGAATAGACCGCAAGCTTAATCCACTGCGCATACCCGATACCCATAAACTGACCGTTCATCGATTTCGACTTTGAGGTCATAGCAACACGATTCCACCTGTGACCGACTTTTGGTCAAATTTTGGTCGCTGAGCACAGGTAAGACTACCGCTTTCCATTATTGCTCTTCGATCCAAAGTTTCCTGAACATGCTTTAGGCTAACCCCTCAGTTTGGTCAAGGCCACTGTGCCGATACGTTCGCAAAAAACTGAAAAGTCGCCGGTAACAAGATAACGCGGGATACTCCAGCGCGCCGGGCAGCGCTGAGGTTATCGCCCGACTGGATTTCATGGTGACCAAGGGTAAGATACCCCAACGCCAATAGACTCTGGAATTCCGTGAACAAGCACCGCCCAATATTGCCAAATGCTTTAGCGCAACCTACTCATGGGGCAATGTCCTAGTGCGTAAAGGCTTCGCCGTCGCGTTTGTCGAGAGCT
>QXYP01000182.1 GCA_009886815.1 Halieaceae bacterium | reverse complement strand
CACTGGTGGCCAGCAGTGTATTGCCCACGGCAACGCCTATGCGCTTAAGACCCCAGTCAAAGGCCAAGACTCGCCCAGAAGGCCGGTTCATGAATGCCCCGCAGTGTTAGACATTAAGTGAATATCGATACCTAAACGGCGTCCGGCGGCCTGCAACCGTTTGTCGTAGGGGGTTTCAAATAATATTTCAGCATCGGCCGGTACGGTTAGCCAAGCGTTGTCAGCCAGCTCATCCTCGAGCTGGCCGGCAGACCAGCCGGCATAACCCAAGGCGACTAAGGTTTTACCCGTATTGTCGCCATTAGCAATGGCGGCCAGCATATCTTTAGAGGTTGTGAGCCAAATATCGCTGCTTACTTGGACCGTGGACTCCCAAGAGCCTGCTACGTCGTGAAGTAAAAAGCCGTGCTCCATGTGAACCGGACCACCTGCGAGCACAGCCTGGTCAGTAGTGCAGTGCTGAGTGTCCAATTCGAGCTGCTCAAAAATTTCTGTCAGCGGTATGTCCAACGGTTGGTTGACGACGATACCCATGGCGCCTAATGCGTTGTGTTCGCAAATATAGGTCAGAGATTTGGCGAAGAAGCCGCCTGATAATGCAGGCGTGGCAATCAGAAAATGATCTTTCAGTGACTCAGTGTGCGTTGGCATTAGCGACATAATGCGTTTCTTAGGTCCATTGGCGTTACGGGTTCTCTGCGGGTTGGGAGCGGAATTGCCAAGTCCGAACGATATCTAACCTAGGGGTTCTTGCTGCCAAACTTTCAGAAAAAGGGGGAAAGGGGGCGGCTAAAACCACGGTATCTTGAGCCGCTCGGTCTAGCCGGGAATCCCCACTGGATTCAAGGACTCGAATGCGTTCAAGATTTCCGTTAGCGGCAACGGTCACCATAAGGCGGACATCGCCGTTCGCGCTGAGTGGTCGACCTCGGTACAGTACGTTACCGATTTGCTCTACACGGGCGCGCCACCGCGACAGGTACTCTGCATCGAGGGATCGGCGTGCTGCTACAGAGCCAATTCGGGTATTGGTTTGCACGTTTTGATCAGCGATCGATGACAGTGCTTGCTTGAGGTCTTTGAGTTGGCGATCAATGGCATCGGGGGTAACTTCTTCCGGGGCTAGATGGCCGTCGGCGCCATCGAGCTCCCTTGAAATGGTCATTGTTTTTTGCATTTGGAACTGAGCCGCTGCCGGCTCTGGTTCTTCTGCGAAACCCAGTTGGTCCTGAGCCGCAACGTGTTGAGCTTCAACCGGTGCCTGATTGGAAGGGGTTAAAAGCACGGTAACGGCGATACTTTGTTTTTCTATTTCTGGCCAACTCACGCCGAAGCCAATTGCCAAAATAACGAGAGCATGAATGGCTAACGCGGCAACCAAAGCTGGCGCAATGGGCTCACTTAGCTGTGCAGATGCCGAAAGCAGCCGATCAGCGGCCAATGCGCAGGCACTCAGATTCGATGCAGTCCATGAGCTTTGCTGCGATCCCTGGAGAGGCCTCAGCTTCTAGTTCCCGTAAACAGGTTGGGCTGGTGACATTGATCTCTGTCAGGTGTTCGCCAATGACATCTAGACCGACGAATAAAAGGCCACGTTTACGAAGGTCGGGTCCCACTTGTTCTGCAATCCAGCGATCACGGTCGGTTAACGCTTGAACGCGCCCAGAACCTCCCGCGGCTAAATTGCCCCGGCTCTCCCCTGCTAAAGGGACTCTAGCGAGGGCATAGGGTATAGGTTCACCATTGACCATAAGAATTCGTTTATCGCCATTGCTAATATCGGGAAGGTAAACCTGTCCCATGATGGTTTGCTGGCCGTTTTGCGTGAGGGTTTCTAGGATGACACTGAGGTTGGGGTCGCCGTCGCGGACCCGAAAAATAGAACTGCCACCCATGCCATCGAGAGGCTTGTACACCACGTCACGATGCTGCTGGTGAAAGGCGCGCAGCTGCAAGGGGTCTCGGCTCACAATGAGTGTTGGGCAACACTGCGGGAATTCTGTTGCGTAAAGCTTTTCATTGCAGTCACGTAGGCTTGCGCAGCGATTGACGATAAGGGTGCCGCGTCGCTCAGCGTTTTCCAGTAAATGGGTGGTGTAAACGAATTCCATATCGAAAGGCGGGTCTTTGCGCATTAATATGGCGTCGAGGTCTGCGAGATCTCGATCTTCTACAGCGCCAAGGGTATAAAAGTCACTGGCATTTTCACGCACCTCAAGGGGGCGCATGCGAGCCCGGGCCTGACCGCCATCTAGATAAAGGTCATTTTGCTCCATGTACCATAGGCGCCATCCGCGGTCCCGGGCTGCCCACAGCAGCGCGAGAGAGGTATCCTTCTTGTAATTAATGGCACTGATGGGGTCCATGACCACACCGATATCGCGACTCATGTTAGGGCCTCGGTAACAAAGTGTCGTTACGTTACGGCTCGGCGCCTTGCCATGCAACCAAAATGGAATAACTAACTATGGCCACGTTTTATCTGGTGTTCATTTCGTTGATGGGAATAGCGACGCTGACAGCGCTGATTCCCGGTCGAGCTTTGGGCTGGTGGGTGCCGCTTTGGTTTTTGGTATCTACGGCAACAAACGAGTTAGCCGTTTGGGGCCTTATCCTGCACTTATTGATGTTGGCCGTTGGCGTTACTTTTTTTGATCCCGGTGACCCCTTCGTGCGCTACGCTTTGTGTGTGTTGATGCTTTCTTGCGTGGGCACGCTGATTTTGTTGAAGCGGCATTTTGAAACAGGCGGTCAGCTAGAGCGTGCTTTACAGATTGGGCTTCCCCCAAACTTTGAGGAAATCATTCCTCACGAAAGACGTCGTCGTCTCAGTCATCAGATATCGGCGAAAGACTGGTTACATCCCCTTAGATTTGCACGCCATGGTGTAAAGAGAGAGAGAAACATTGCCTACGGTGAGGCAGGCAAGCGCAACTTATTGGATGTTTTTACGCCTATCCGGCCAGGCTCTGATCGACCCGTGTTGCTGCAAATTCACGGTGGTGCGTGGCTGGTCGGCAAAAAAGAAGAGCAGGCACTGCCTCTGATGCACCATATGGCATCTTTGGGTTGGGTCGTTGTGGCCATTAATTACCGACTGTCACCTCGGGCCACGTTTCCCGAACACATAATCGATGTGAAGAAAGCGATCGCATGGGTGCGTCAGAATATTCATGAGTGGGGAGGCAATCCTGACTTTATTACGGTAACGGGAGGGTCTGCCGGTGGACATTTAACAGCCTTGACGGCCATGTCGGGCAACTACGCACCCTGGCAGCCGGGCTTTGAGACTTCCGATACTCGAGTGCAAGCTGCGATGCCGCTGTACGGCGTCTATGACTTTTGCAATCGCGTGGGCATTCGCCAAGGCACCCGAATTGACGACTACATTATGAAGAAGGTGATGAAAAGCACCCCTGAGGACGATCCAGAGGCTTTTGATCGAGCCTCGCCGGTTTGCTGGGTTGACGGTGAGGTGCCGCCCCTATTTCTCATCCACGGCAGTCACGACACATTGGTTTGGGTAGAGGAAGCGCGACGCTTTGTGGCCGAGCTATCGGCAGTGAGTTCAACCTCTTTGGTGTACGCCGAACTCCAGGGTGCCCAGCACGCGTTTGAAACGGTTCATTCGCCCCGGACTTCGCACTATCTAAATGCGGCGGCATGGTGGTTGGAATGGGCCTATGCCGATTGGAGTGCCCGACGTCTTCAAGACTGACCCATATCGCCCCAACGTGCGCCCAGTATTGCCAGAGCCACTACGGGCGCCGTCTCTGTGCGCAAGACCCTAGGGCCCAGCTTGACGCCGATGAAGCCAGCGTCATTGGCATGACCTCGGTCAATGTCGGAAAGCCCACCCTCTGGGCCTACTAGCAACGCGATTGAGCTGGGCCGAGTTTCGGGCAGTGTTCTCGTTTCGCGGTGGTGCAAAAATAGCTTAATGTCAGTGCTCTGTTCCCGGACCCAGTCTGACAGAGGTGTGGGATGGAAGATTGTAGGGACAGTGGCTCTTCCACATTGCTCACAGGCACTGCAAACAATTTGCTGCCAATGGGCCATACGTTTCGGAATTCGGTCGGCGGGAAGTTTTATGTCGACGCGATCGCTATATAAGGGCGTGATATTTGTTACGCCAGCTTCGGTAGCCTTCTGGATTGCCCAGTCGAACCGGTCCCCTTTGCTGAGGCATAAACCCAATTGGGTCGCCAGCGGCGATTCTGTGTTGGGGTTTGAAGCGTTTCCTACCGATACCGTTACCGCACGTTTTTCCAGCGCGCTGATCGAGCACTGCCAATCGAGGCCTGTACCATTAAACAGGGTAATGGTATCCCCCACTTGGGCACGCAATACTTTAACTAAGTGGTGGGCTGCTCCCGCGTCAAGCTGAACACTGCCACCTTCTTCAAGCGACTGATCGCTGTAGAGCCTGATCTCCCGCATCGTTGTTGCCACCCTTTAACAAACCAATGTTTTGAGCAATGGTACAGACGGGTTCAGCCTGATTCATAGTATAAAAATGAATGGGGGGTGCGCCGCTGTCAATCAGCGTTGCACAAAGCTGTGAAATGACCTCAATGCCAAACTGATAAGCGCTTTCAGAGTCTTCAGCAAAATCTTCCATGCGCAGGCGAATCCACCGGGGTATCTCTGCCCCACAGGCCGCAGAAAAGCGCATGAGATTGGTAAAGTTAGTTATCGGCATAACGCCCGGGTGAATCGGTTGAGTAATGCCTGCTGCTGCGCAGCGATCCATAAAATAGAAATAGGATTCAACGTTGAAAAAATATTGGGTGACGGCAGCGTTGGCGCCGGCGTCTAATTTTGCCATGAGGAAGTCAATATCGCGACTGTAGCTGACGGCCTCGGGGTGGATCTCGGGGTAAGCAGCGACCTTAATGTCAAAGTGATCACCCGTAGTTTCTCTGATAAATGATACGAGCTCGTTGGCGTAGATGCAGCGCTCGTCTCCGGTCTCATCATTTACAGAGGCGTCGCCTCGGAGGGCAACCAAGCGCCGTACCCCCAACTGTCGATAGTTCTCTAACAGACCCTGCAGTGTTTCCCGGTTATCTGAGCCGAAGCTCAAATGGGGCGCCACATCTTGTCCTGCCGCTGTAATTGCTTCAACAGCGGCCACGGTGGTGTCGCGAGTGGACCCACCGGCGCCGTAAGTGACCGAGCAGTACTCAGGATTGAGGCTTGCCAGTGCCGGTAGGGTGTCGTTTAAAAGTTTTTCCCGACCCGCAGAGGTCTTGGGTGGGAAAAACTCCAGACTGCAGTTGCCGTCCTTGGCCATCACTGATTTCCTAGTACTTGTAGCTGTCGGTTTTAAAAGGACCATCGACGGTGACGCCAATGTAGCTGGCCTGCTCTTCGGTCAGGCGAGTGATAACGCCATCGAAGCCTTTGACCATCAGTGTTGCCACTTGCTCATCGAGATGCTTGGGCAGTACTTCTACGGTGATGTTGGTTGCTTTCTCGTCTGCGGGCAAATCGGCAAAGCGCTTTGCGTAGAGGTGAATCTGCGCCAGTACCTGATTGGCAAAAGATCCGTCCATAATGCGTGAAGGGTGGCCTGTGGCATTGCCAAGGTTGACCAAGCGGCCCTCAGAGAGCAGCAGCAGGTGGTCATTGCTGGCACGATCACGATAGATTTTGTGGACTTGAGGCTTAATTTCTTCCCACTCCCAGTTCTCTCTCATGTAGGCAGTATCAATTTCGTTATCGAAGTGGCCGATATTGCAAACGACGGCACTGCACTTTAGTGCCTTGAGCATGGCTGCGTTGCACACGTTGAAGTTGCCTGTTGAGGTCACCAGCAGGTCGGTTGTGCTCAGCAAATCGGTGTTGATGCATTCCGGTGTGCCATCGTTGATGCCATCTTTGAACGTGGACACGACTTCAAACCCGTCCATACAGGCCTGCATTGCGCAGATCGGGTCTACCTCTGTAATACGCACAATCATGCCTTCTTGGCGCAGAGACAGGGCTGATCCTTTGCCCACATCACCGTAGCCAATGACCAGCGCACGTTTGCCTGCAAGCAAGTGATCCAGGCCGCGCTTAATGGCGTCGTTTAGGCTATGGCGACAGCCGTACTTGTTGTCATTTTTTGACTTGGTTACTGAGTCGTTGACATTAATGGCGGGCACTTTCAGCTCACCGTTGGCAATCATTTCGTAAAGGCGATGCACACCTGTCGTCGTTTCTTCGGTGATACCGTGAATACGCTCCAGCATCTCTGGATACTTTTCATGCAGCATGCCGGTGAGGTCGCCACCGTCATCAAGGATCATGTTGGCTTCCCAAGGCTTACCGTCTTTTAAGATGGTTTGCTCAATACACCACTCGTACTCTTCTTCGGTTTCGCCTTTCCAAGCGAAGACAGGTACCCCAGATGCGGCAACAGCGGCAGCAGCGTGGTCTTGGGTAGAAAAGATGTTGCACGATGACCAGCGAACTTCGGCACCCAATGCGACCAGTGTATCGATGAGTACGCCAGTTTGGATGGTCATATGGATGCAGCCCAAGATTTTTGCACCGGCGAGGGGTTGCTCCTCGCGATACTGGTCACGTAAGGCGATTAATGCGGGCATTTCACTTTCTGCAATATCGAGTTCCCGTCGACCCCAGCCGGCCAGATTGATATCGGCGACCTTGTAGTCGGTAAAATTGCTAAGTTCTACAGCTGTGTTCATGAGTTTTTCCTTTCAGTAAGTTCAGGCTGAGGCGCGCAGCGCGTCGGCTTTATCGGTACGCTCCCAAGGGAAGTCGACGTCGTTTCGGCCAAAATGGCCATAGCTTGCGGTCATACGATAGATGGGCCGCTTCAGGTCAAGCATTTCGATAATTCCCTTAGGACGTAAATCGAAGTGTTCCCGCACCAAACGGGCTATTTCGGCATCACCAATTGTGCTGGTGCCGAAGGTGTTAACTGATATCGATGTGGGCTCAGCCACGCCAATCGCATAGGAGACTTGAATCTCACAG
>QXYP01000181.1 GCA_009886815.1 Halieaceae bacterium | reverse complement strand
GCGTCAACCTGTTGCCAAAACTTGCCAGACCGCCGGCTGTTTCTTATGCTTTTCGGTAGATTGTTATTGCTGTTGGCTCGACATTTCAAGTGCCCGATACCGAGGAGCGTAGCGATGAAAGCCGTCTTTTTTATGGTCTCCCTAGCCCTACCTTTTAGCCTGGCTGCCGCTGACGACCAGCCACGGCGTGCCTATTTTGGCGACACACACCTCCACACCTCTTTTTCTCCCGACGCCGGCATGGCCGGTACCAAAGTCGGCCCTAACGACGCCTACCGTTTTGTGCTGGGTGAGACAGTAACGAGCAGCACCGGGCAGGAAGCGACGATCTCAAAGCCTCTCGACTTCGTTGTGATTGCGGACCACGCTGAAAATCTGGGGCTGGCAGATGCCATCGCGAGTGCGGACCCAGGCTTACTGTCGGATCCGTTTGGCAAGCAACTGTATGATCTTGTTATGGCGGATAAAGGTATCGATGCCTTTAATGCGCTGGTCCAGAAAATGGCCAAAGGCGCAGAAGCAAAAATCAAAAGCGAATCCATGTTGCGCAATGCGTGGACCAAAATCATGGAGCTCGCCGACCATTACAACGACCCCGGCGAATTCACCGCCTTTATTGGTTACGAGTGGACCTCGCAACCCGGCGGTAACAATCTGCACCGGGTGGTGGTGTTTCGGGGCGATAAAGCTAGTGTCGAACCGGTGTTGCCGTTCTCCCTCTTCGACTCGGAAAACGTAGAGGACCTCTGGGACTATTTGGCGGCCTATGAGAAAGACACCGGCGGCCAGGTGCTGGCAATTCCCCATAACGGCAACCTGTCCAGCGGTATGATGTTTGCGCCCCAGTATCAAACTGACGGAAAACCAATCGATAAAGCGTACGCAGAGAATCGTTCGCGCTGGGAGCCTATTGTGGAGGTTACCCAGTCCAAGGGCACGAGTGAGGCGCACCCTTTCCTGTCCCCCGACGATGAGTTTGCCGATTTCGAAATCGTCGATACCACTAACCTGGGCGGCACCGCTCAAAGAACCACTGACATGATTCAGTACGAGTACGCACGCTCGGCACTTAAGATGGGGCTCGAGTTCGAGGGAGATCTCGGCGCCAACCCGTTCAAATTTGGCATGGTCGGTAGCACCGACAGCCACGCAGGATTGCCCGCCACCCGAGAAGACAACTGGTGGGGCAAAGCGCCCTTTCTGGAGCCCAGCCCCAATCGCTGGAAAGATGTGTTGATTCGATCCTCCCTCGACCCGGCCCTTGATCTGACCGCCCTGCAGCTCGCCGCATCCGGCCTGGCAGGGGTGTGGGCCGTCGACAACACCCGCGAGGCTATATGGGATGCAATGGCGCGTAGAGAGGTATTTGGAACCACTGGGACCCGCCTGCAGGTAAGGGTATTCGGTGGCTACGATTTTGGCCCTGACGACCTAGAGGCGCTTGATCTTGCCGCCAAGGGCTATACCTCGGGGATACCCATGGGTGGAGACTTGAGCGCCGCACCCGAGGGCAGCAGTCCCGGCTTTCTGGTCGAGGCAATGCGGGATCCCAATGGTGCCAATCTCGATCGAATCCAGATTGTCAAAGGATGGCTCGACAGCAATGGTGTCTCTCAGGAGGCGGTGTATGACGTGGTTTGGAGCAACCCAGAGACTCGAACGCTGGATGCGGAGGGCAACCTTGCATCCGTAGGCTCCACCGTCGATGAAAAAGAGGCCACTTACAGCAACGCTATTGGAGCGGGATCTCTCCGAGGTTACTGGCAAGACCCTACTTTCGATCAAGGTCAAAGCGCTTTTTACTATGTGAGGGTCATGGAGATCCCTACCCCGAGATGGCTGGCTTACGACCGCAAGAATTACGACCTGTATGACGAGATGCCAGAGGACGTCCGTTACAGCTCTCAGGAGCGGGCCTACAGCAGCCCAATCTGGTATTCGCCGCGCTGACCCGCTCTGAATAAATAGACAATAGCCGTCGTGCTATCCCGTTAGGGTGTCTTCAGGGTATAGACCACCTTGCCGGTGGAGCCGAGTGAGAGGCGAGGAACGGCTACGGCGGGGCGAGCAATGCTATGTTTTGTAGCGCCGGTGATAAATTAATCTCCTCAGTAGACGCTGTCGGTGGCTGTCGATCACAGCTCACGGCTGGCGGTAAGATTAAGCCCACTTCTTGTGGGCTTTTCTTTGTCTATAAAGTCGATCGTGATGCAGTTGGTTTCCCGGGAGGGGTATCGGCAAGTTAACTTTTAGGAATCAGAGGAATCTAGCCTCCTCGGCCCAGCACTTCTCTGGGTTCGTGCTCAACCGCAGCGGACTATTCCAGCCCGCGAGCAAAGCGCTTGGGCGTTCGCCGGCTCGAAGCAATGCTTCTCGAAAACCCGGCTCACCTAGCTGGACTCACCATTTTATGGATTCTTATTAGCTTTATATGGGCTGGAGCGTCCGACCTCTTGGAAAGTGTCACTAAATGCTATTGCCGCAAAGTGCCACTACTGTAGTGTAAGCGCAGCTAACCACTATGCAGCTGTCAATGACGTGAAGCACAAGCTCTGGCCTGCCAACGTGACACTTACTGAGATCATTTACGGAGAATTCGATATGATCAAATCGCTCTTTACTCTAGCCCTGGCTCTGGGCCTTGCACTGACTATCGCGTGCTCGCCTAAAACCGAGGAGGTCTCAGCGCCGCCGGCAACCGATACTGCTACCGGGCCCAACCTTGCCGCCATTCACGCCAACGACGCAGGCGAAAAGATTGCAGTGACCCTTGAAAACTACGAAGTCGCCGAGAGCGACCTTGCGTTCTACAACATCACCAAACTCGTAGGAATGAATAACTTTTTTCACTTCCCCACCGGAACATTCGACCTCGACAACCAAACCGTCGTGAGAATGAACCGAGACACCTATTACAGCGGCGCCATTATCGACACAACACAGGGCGCTACCTTAACTATCCCCGAAACGAATGGGCGCTACCTCTCAGTGATGGTGGTACAGAACGACCATTACATCGATCAGGTATTTTTGGAGCCCGGCACTCACGACATCACCAGTGAAACGGAGTTTGCGATGGTGGCAATGCGCATCCGCTCCAACCAGAGCGACCCAAACGATGATGCCGCGATCGCTGCACTGCGCGCTGGCGTAAAACTCGAAGTGGGTGGCAACGGGGCACACGTGAGACCCAATTACAATATGGAAGAGCTGGTCGCATTGCGCGATGAGCTAACCGTCGAGGGCACCAAGCTGGGAAGTCTGATGGGGATGCAAGGCGCGCACGGTACGATCGAGCCGACAATGCATTTGTATGGCACTGCTATCGGCTGGGGGCTTTTACCCGATGCCCAGGCGCAGTACTTGGGCTCTCCCAAGTTCAACAACGACGGCTGCTACATGGCCTCCTACTCCGCCCCGCCTTTCAAAGATCCCGGGTTTTTCTCGATCACCATTTATGACGCAGACGGTTGGATATACAGCGAAGACGGCATCCTGAATGAGTACAATATGAGCTTGAACGAGGACGGCTCTTTTGATGCCCACTTTGGTGATTGTGGCAACGTCGACAACCATCTCCCGACCGTTGAGGGCTGGAACTACATTCTTCGCATCTACGAGCCTAAACTGGAAGAGCTACAGGATTTCCGTCTCCCCGAGATGAAGAAGATCAGCTGACCATCCCGGCTGAGCACGTGGGCACCCAGTAGTGGAGAAGCCTATCTATCGCCTTTTGTAGTC
>QXYP01000180.1 GCA_009886815.1 Halieaceae bacterium | reverse complement strand
GATGCGATGAGAGGGATAAAACCTAGGGCCAAAGGGAACAAAATCAGGCCTCCCGACAGTAATGATCGATAAACCGCTGGTGCTCAGGTAGCTGACTCACTAAGCGCTCGACCGAGCCATGAATTCCACCCAGAAAATCGCGCAATTCCTGCTCATCCATCATATTCACAATAGGATGGTACTGCTCAGGACTCAGACCCTGACCCAGCATCACTTGGGTCCAAGAGTTCTCTCCGAACAATTCTGTCGGCACCTTGAAAACACGGCCTGTTTCTTTAAACAGATCGATACGATGCTGCAACGACTCCGGAATCTCCATGGTTCGGCAGTGACGCCAAAACGGTGTGTCAGTGCGATTAGTCACGTGATAATGAAGAATGATGAAGTCACGTATGTTTTCGATTTCAAACTTCATCTGATTATTGAACTCGTCAATATCGGGCTGGCGCACCCCATCTGAGGGAAACATCTGCATAAAACGCACAATACTGCGCTGGATAAGATGAATGCTGGTCGACTCTAAAGGCTCCATGAATCCGCTAGACAAACCAACGGCCACACAGTTCTTAACCCAGTGACGCCGCCGTGTTCCCGTCTGAAATTTTATGGGGCGCGGGTCGGTTACCAGCTCACCCTCAAGGTTTCCTCGCAATTTTGCCTCGGCCTCGTCACGGGACCAAAACTTACTGCAATACACCATGCCGTTGCCGGTGCGGTGCTGAAGCGGAATCCGCCATTGCCATCCCGCCTCATGGGCAATAGAGCGCGTGTAAGGAATAGGTGGCTGAACATTTTCTGTTTGTACCGCCAACGCGCTGTCGCAGGGTAACCAGTGCTGCCAGTCGTCGTAGCCGGCATGCAAGGTTTGCTCAATCAGCAGCCCTCTAAAACCCGTACAGTCGACGAAGAAGTCTCCCTCGATTTGCTGACCATCCTCTAAGCGTAGCCCCGTAATAAAACCGGTTTGCTCATGCTGCTGTACCGCATCAATTTTGCCTTCAATACGAACAGCGCCGTGCTCCTCGGCAATCTTGCGAAGAAAGGCCGCATAACGTGATGAATCAAAGTGGTAGGCATAGTTGAGGTTTTGATTGGGTAAAACAGCGAATCGATTTTGCTTGGCCGCTGCCCACTCGTTGCAGTATTCCCCAAAGTCTTTGCTGATTCCAAGCTCTTTGCCTTTCAGCCAAAAGTGTTGAAATCCTGCCGCCCAGCAATCTTTGCCGGTGTAACCAAATGAATGGATATAGTCCTTACCCACGTCGTGCCAATTTTCAAAGGAAATACCCAACTTAAAGGTGCCACCCACCGCGCTGATGAAATCCTGCTCCTTTATTTTTAGCAATTCATGCAGCGTCAGTAGCGTAGGGATCGTCGCCTCTCCCACGCCCACCGTCCCAATTTCTTCAGACTCAACCAGAGAGACCTTAACCGTTTTCCCCAGCAGTTTTGACACTGCCGCAGCGGCCATCCACCCGGCAGTGCCACCGCCGGCTATGACGACATGTTTGATCTTCTGATGTTTCATCGAACTGACTCCAAGTGCCTAGAGGGCGCAGTTATGTCTTCAATCTATTGAGTAATTCTTCGCGGAGGCGATCTGCCTCAATTTTATTCATTTCTCCCAGACAACCCAACGCGTGCTCTGGGATGTGGTCAGTGGCCTCTGCGTCTGATTCAAAGACATAAAAATTCATCAGCTTTTGCCAGGCCAAACGCTGAGCTTCAGGCAAATGACGAATAGACAGCACCCCATGTAGCAACGCATTAAATGGCGAACCGAAGTGCTGTTCATGATCGAGCCACCAGTAGTTCACCAGCAAATTGCAATCAGACATCGCCTTGACGTGGTGCCACCACATGCTGGGAATGAAAATGGCATCGCCTGGGCCTAATTCACAACGCTGAGACGCAGCCATGGCCTTGCGAAATCGCGGAAATTTGTCGAAGTCCGGAGCATCAAAATCCACCAGGCTAATAGGCTGGCCCGATGGCGTTCGGTCTAGGGGACCCACATACAGATTGCCAATTTGATCCGTGGGGAAGAGCGTAAATTCGCGGCGTCCGTAAACCACGCAAGCCACATTGCTAGGAAAATCGTAGTGTGCTGACACCGTCGTGCGATTGCCAAGCCAAAAATTAACCAAAGGATCACCCGGAATTTTCAGAGCATTCGCTTTTTCAAAGCCGGGCAGCCAACCCGCAATGGGTGTCGAGCCAACGTAAATCGATAAGGGCTCTTTATTTTCCGGATCTGCCTGCTCTCGCAGGCGCTGCAAAATATCCTCCAAAGGGGCATTGCCACTGCGAAAATTAAAACCGTTGAAGGCACCGTTATACCCAAACCGGCCAGCGACTTCAGTGGGCGCCACGTAAGCGGTCACAGGCTTTGCTGTCCAGAATTTTGAGAGGCAGGCCTCAAGCTGTTCTAGATCACCATCACCCTCAGGGATGGCCGGCCAATCGGCTACCAGCCCGCGTAATACTAAAGGTTCTTCTCGCTCAAATACCCAGGATGGAATCGCATCAGGGCTTATCCCTTCAACGATTTCAACAGGCTTGGGGGACTGATCTATCACTGAGTGGCATCTCGAGTTTGTTGCTTAAATTGAATCAGCCGCCCCATATTCGACAATGACGCCAGCATCATAAACAGCGGCATAAGAAACCCTTGCTGCGATAGTTGCTCGAGGCTATCCGCCGACAGAGCTCTTAGAGCATCTTCGTTGATCGCAGAGAAACCTAGCAATTGATTTTTCGAGCCATCCTGCAAGCTAATATCGAGAGTAATGGATTCGACCAGACCAAGATCCGAGAGACACTGGGTAAATCGCTGGGTATGGCCCGCGCCTTCATGAATTTGCTCCAGCAAGTCGGCTTGCTGTTCGAGGTACTGGGTTCTCCCACCTAGGGGCTGAAAAACAGCCTCACCCTCAGTTCCTTGGGATACACGGGGATGCGCCATATCGACACTTAACAACCGAACTTCTTCCCCCTCTTGAGATTGGTGCTGCCCAATCAAAAAAGGACCTTTACGCATGAATGCCGGCCGACTGAGCGCCGTCCACTCAGATTCCTTTAAAAACAAGTTCTCTCCCGACTCAAACCCCATCACGGCAACAGGTATCAGGCCATCTTGGTCGGTTGCCTGCAGCAGCAGCGGAAAATCGACCTGCAGATCTCTAAATTCAAAGGTGTAGGCGGGACAGCTGTGGATGGCATCACCGAACTCCCGTCCAGCCGCTTCCACAATACGCAGATCTTTATGATCGACATTGTTGAGTATTTGAAAGTTGCTCATGTTGTTACCGTCGCTGAAAGGTTATTCGTCCTAAGGGCATTGAGTAGTTGTCGATTACCCGGCATAGCCCGTGACAACTGCAATGCTCGCTCTCGCACCTTAAATAAAATGGGATCAAGGTCTGGGCTGCTATGGGTCGCCTCTACGACACCGGAGTTAGAAGACCCTAACACGCCATTAAGATGCCCGTTCATACCCAACCAAACGTACTGATAGCTGGCGGCGGGAAATAGCTCGTCAATCCGCGGGGTGTCGGGGTGCCATGGAGCTCGAACCTGCCACAGGGCCAGCTTGTCGGCCAACGCTTCAGAGATGCCAGCTTCATCTCTAGACTGCTGCCAGTACGGCGTATCATCGCGATCACTTAATACATAATGAAGCTTAAGAAACTCCTGAATACTCGCCCAGTTGCCTTCCATCTTACGGTTAAAGGCGCGTGAAGCCGGTCCCATGAGATCTCGATGAATAGGAAAGCTTTCGACCAAAAAAGAAGCCGCCTGCTCAATCATAGCGAGAGCTGATGCCTCTAAGGGTTCAATAAAGCCCGCTGACAAACCCACAGCCACACAATTATGAGTCCAGGGCGTACCGCGATAACCGGGTTCAAAGTTTAGCGTGCGACACACCAAGTCTCCCGCGACTTTGGCTCCCACTGATTGCTCGGCATAGTTTCGAAGGG
>QXYP01000018.1 GCA_009886815.1 Halieaceae bacterium | reverse complement strand
GACTGCAGCTCGATGAGCCCATGGCCGGTATCGCTCGATTTTCAGGTGTTGTCTCGCTAACGGAATATGAGCACACCGAGTTTGAAGGCTTGGAAGTGGGCACTGTCTACAGCAGCGATGCGATTGAAGGCCGATTAGAGTTGGTACACAGCCCTATCGGCGATCTGCACGGTGTGCTCGGGCTTCAAATTAGCGAAACGGAATTTAGCGCCGTGGGAGAAGAAGCATTTATTCTGCCTACCGATACCTCACGCATGGGTTTATTCCTGGTAGAAGATTGGCACAGTGGCTCATGGAAGCTTGAGGGCGGCCTGCGATTTGACCGTGATGAAATTGATCCTCAAGGCAACATGGCACCCGCGCGGGAGTTTGATACCTTTTCGGCGTCCTTTGGTGCCCTTTATGAATTCACTGAAGCCTGGCATCTATCGACAACACTGACGCGATCTGAGCGGGCTCCCAGCGTTGAAGAGCTGTACTCCAATTATGGGAATACGGGCCCATCGACGTGGGTGACCCACGCGGCGACTGCGGCTATCGAGGTGGGCGACGTTAACCTTGATACCGAGGAGAGTCTCAATATTGATGTGGGTTTGTCATTACACGGCGAGACCCAATCGCTGCGCCTTGGTGCTTACTACAATGACTTCGACAACTTTATCAACCTAGCCAGTACCGGTATGGAAGTGGGAGAAACCCCCGTGCGACGTTATGAACAGGGGGCTGCGGAGTTTATGGGTTTGGAGCTTGACGCCCACTGGGAGGTCTTAGAGACCAACCTGGGACTTCTCAACTTGGAAGTTGAGATGGACTTAACCCGCGGCGAGCTCGCAGATGGAAGCGATGTGCCGCGATTGCCACCGCTATCAGGTGCTTTGGGGTTGGTATGGGAGCAATCTTCAGCGCGATATTTTACGCGTCTGACTGCTGCTGATAAGCAAGACCGAGCAGGCGACAACGAGGAGGCTACCGACAGTTGGGTACGTTGGGATATTGGTGGTCAGTGGCAGTTCGATTTCAGTGACTCTCTTATTACGCTATCCGCGGCGGTGCGGAACATTCGTGATGAAGAAATTCGTCTAAGTACTTCGGTACTGAGAGAATATGCCCCAGAACCTGGACGTTCCTTTAACGTGGGTGTCCGAATGGAGTTCTGAGGCGTTACAATGCCCGCGTGAATCGGTTAATTATTGGAATCAGCGGAGCCTCAGGGGTTCAATTTGGTGTCAGAGCGCTCGAGCTACTGGCTCCGCTGCCTATCGAGACGCATTTGGTGATGTCGCGATCGGCGGAGTTGACGGTCCACCACGAGCTCGATATGCCGGTTGCCGATCTTCGTGGTTTGGCTGACGAGTGGCACCCTATAAAAAATGTGGGTGCCTCAATAGCCAGCGGGTCTTTTCGCAACATGGGAATGCTTATTGCCCCCTGTTCGATTCGCACTTTGGGCGAAATTGTTTCGGGGGTCACTTCTACGCTGTTGACCCGATCGGCAGATGTTGCGCTAAAGGAACGTCGGCCCTTGGTTTTAATGGTGCGAGAAACCCCCCTCCATCTTGGACACTTACGCAATATGGTAGCGGCCACAGAGATGGGCGCTATCATCGCACCTCCAGTACCGGCTTTTTATACCCGCCCAGAATCGGTTGATGCTCTGGTCACCCAGAGTGTTGCTCGTGTGCTTGATCTGTTTGCCATCGATATCCCAGAGATTCATCGATGGACTGAGTCGTGAGTCGATCAGCCTGGCGCTTTCCCCCAGAGTGGTTGGTCTTTAGCGTTATTGTTGTCGACCTGATTGGCTTTGGTATTCTCATTCCTATTCTCCCTTTCATGTCACCCGCCTTGGGCGGCGATGAGATGGATGTCGCTTTAGTCATCGCTATTTACAGCCTTTGCGCCGGCATTGCGGGTCCATTTTGGGGAAGCCTGTCTGACCGTATTGGTCGAAAACAGGTTTTGATGGTGTGCTTGTTTGGTGGTGCGCTGTCCTACGGCATGATCGGTGTTGCGAGCGAACTATGGATGCTTTACGCGGCACGTGCGGTTGGTGGTGTTATGGCGGGCAGTTTGCCGGTAGCCTCCGCCTTGATGGCCGATGTGAGTGCCCCACATAGGCGAGCCAAGGCGATGGGGCTTGTGGGCACGGCTTTTGGCCTGGGGCTCATTCTTGGTCCAGTAATTGGTGGTGTTCTGGCTGGGCCGGAGGGCGCATTTTTGTGGCCTGGATTGTTCGCAGCGGTCATGTCGTTGGTTTCTGTGGGGTTGGCTGGGTGGTTGCTACCCGCTGACCGACCTAGCGTTGAGAATACTAAAAAAGCCCAAAAAGCATCCGGATCTGAAAATATGCTGGCCTTCATTCGACGCCGGCATGCCCTGCTACTGACGCTGCAATATACGTTGCATACGGGCGCAGTAAGCGCGGCCATTTACCTAAGCCCCCTGTGGTTAGCGGCTTATCTTGGTTGGGGGCCCAGAGAGGTCGGCATATTGTTCGGGCTCGTGGGTGTGGCCATGATCGTCGTTCAAGGTGCCATGATAGATTGGATGACGCGGACCTTCGGATTGATCAATGTGTTGACCGGCGGCGCGGCTATTTTCGCAGCCAGTCTGGTTGCCGCAATTTCTGTGGAAACTGAATTCGCCAGGGGCTTTGTCATCTTTACGGCATTTGCGGGAGCCACCTGCTGCTTGCCGGTCTTGAACACCGTAGCGAGTAGCATTGTGGGTGCGCAAGAACGAGGGCGAATGATGGGGGTGACCGCGTTGGCGGCTTCAATAGGCCGCGTGATTGGGCCACTTGCAACAGGCTTAGTGTTGGCTGTCAGCGATTACCCAGTCTCTTGGTTTGTTATTGCGTTACCGGTTTGTCTGGTGTTGTTGTGGTCACGAACAGGTGCTGCTCGTTATGCGCGCTCTGGCGGTTTACAGCCATCAGATTCTTAAGGTGAAGTACCTCCTTCCCACAGGCAATGGCTGTATTTTTTTCGCAACCTCACTACGGGGCTCCAGCGCAAAGTGCCTTGATTACAGGGTTTTTGCTGCTATGTTTATGGCACCTTAACTTCGGCGATCCCCTGTCATGAAGTCACGTATTCTTATTACCTTGCCACTGCCAGCCGCTGTTTTGGACGGTCTGTCCCAACAGTTTGACCTTCAGGTTTATGATGAAAGCCTTATGCCCCCGGGTGACATTGCCAAATGGGCTCAGGCATCTGACGCTATCCTCTGTTCTCTGGGGACGCCCATCACTGCGGATCTCATTGGAGCAAACCCACAGCTACGCACGATTTCGAGCATTTCAGTGGGCGTCGACCATATTGATACCGATGCGGCTACGGCCGCCGGCTTGCCCATCGGCCATACCCCTGAAGTTTTGGTCGACAGTACAGCTGACTTGGCGCTCGCTCTAATGCTAGCGACAACCCGTCGGATCGTGGAGGCCGATCGTTTTGTTCGTCAAGGTCAGTGGTCCGCCGACTGGACCACCGACTTCTTTCTTGGCAGTGA
>QXYP01000179.1 GCA_009886815.1 Halieaceae bacterium | reverse complement strand
TATTGTTTGAATTGGGTACCGAGGAGCTCCCTGCTGGCCCCCTTTTATCCATGGCAGAGGCTTTAGGAAATAGCATCCTAGAGGGCCTAGTGCACCATGGGCTTCACTATGCCGACAGCAAAATTTTTGCCACACCACGCCGCTTAGCCGTGTGGGTCGGCGAGGTAAGTCTCGAGGCGCCTGACAAAACCGTTGAGGCATTGGGGCCTCCGGTAGCTGCGGCAAAAGATCAACAGGGGGACTGGACGCCTGCCGCATTGGGATTTGCCAAGAAGCAAGGCGTCGAGGTTACCGAGCTCGCAGTGATCAACACGGCTAAAGGCGATCGCCTAGGGCTGCGCCGAACAGAGCGTGGCGCCCAGGCAGCTGCCGTCTTGCCAGAAATACTGGCAAATGCAGTAGCTAGTATTCCAGTAACAAAACGCATGCGTTGGGGGCGAGAGCGCCACGAGTTCCTGCGACCGGTGCAGTGGGTGTTGGCGTTGCTAGGGGCTGAGGTTATCGATGTTGTGTTAATGGGAATACATTCCGGTCGGCATACCCAAGGGCACAGGTTCCACCACCCTGAGACGATAAGTTTAGAAACCCCTGATCAGTATCAGGAGGCGCTGTTGGCCGCCTATGTTCTCGCCGATTTTGACCAACGCCGTGACCGAATAAAGTCCCAAGTACTCGCCATTGCCGAGAATCTCAATGCCACAGCCGTGGTTGATGAAGGCCTGTTAGATGAAGTTACTGGACTGGTGGAATGGCCCGTAGCGTTACAGGGCAGTTTTGATTCTGCATTCTTGGAGGTTCCCGCGGGCGCAGTGATTTCGTCGATGAAGGAGCATCAGAAATACTTTCATTTGGTGTCAGATGCAGGCCAGCTGCTTCCGCTTTTCATTACGGTATCCAACATAGAAAGCAGCGACCCGGCAGCTGTCGTTGCCGGCAATGAAAGAGTCATTCGGCCAAGGCTCAGTGATGCTGCTTTCTTTTTTGAAACAGATAAAGCAACCCCATTAGCCGAACGTTCCTCCCGACTCGAGGGCATTGTGTTCCAACAAAAGCTGGGCAGTGTGGCGGACAAAACTCGACGGGTTGCGGCCCTAAGCGGCTGGATAGCTAAAGCTTTGGGTGCAGATATTAAGGTCGCTGAAAGGGCCGCCACGCTGGCTAAATGTGACTTGGTTTCTGACCTGGTGCTTGAGTTTCCAGACCTTCAGGGAATAGCGGGCGCTCACTACGCTCGTCATGATGGTGAGTTGGAAAGCGTTGCTACAGCCGTCGAAGAGCACTACTGGCCGCGGTTTTCAGGAGACCAGTTACCCAGCAGCCCAGAGGCCTCGGCGGTGGCACTGGCAGATCGTCTGGATACGCTTGTCGGTATTTTTGGCATAGGCCAAGCACCGACCGGTTCTAAAGACCCCTTCGCATTAAGACGCGGGGCGGTGGCCGTTATCAGGCTACTGGTCGACCTAGATACCCAACTAAACTTGTCAGATTTAGCAGAGCGAGCCGCGCAGGAATATCCCAACGATACCTTGGCGCCGGATACCGCGGCAGCTGTGACGAACTACACCTTGGACCGGTTTAGATCTTGGTATGAAGATCAGAATATTGCCGTTGAGGTGCTAAGGGCCGTGCTGGCGACTGGCATTACGGGACCGGCTGAAGTTAACCGAAGGGTATCAGCCCTCAATGCTTTTGCGGGTACAGAGGCTGCAATTGCCCTGGCTGCTGCTAATAAACGGGTCGCCAATATTTTGAACAAATCTGGACAAGCGCGGGCCGGCATCCCCAATGTGGACTTGTTCGATCAACCCGCCGAAACGCTGCTGCACGAAAGCTTAGAAGGGTTAAAGTCCGGCGTCGCAGATAACATAGCGACGGGTGACTACGCTGCGGCGCTGTCAAAATTGGCGTCTCTGCAGGCACCTGTAAATGCCTTTTTTGAGGACGTTATGGTGAATGCCGAGAACCCCGATATCAGGGACAACAGGCATGAATTGCTAGCCGCACTGAGAAATGCTTTTACAGGCATTGCCGATTTCGCAGTGCTGGGCGGGGCGAGTAAATAAGCCGCGCTGTAAACGAAAACGAAAATCTGAGGGTTTGGTGGAGCGGCGCCCGATAGCTGAATTTTACAGTTTTAAGGGGCTTAGCAAAGTGCTGTAATCATGGGCGCACCCTGTGGCAAGTACAAAAAAACCCGAGACTTGCAGGGTCAGGTTAGGCACAGCGTAAATCACCAAAAGATTTCGCCAAACGAGGTCTGTGTGCATTAGCCAAGGTATTATTAGACTCACCGCCGATTGTAGGCATAGACAGCAAGTTCGGCGTTTGATTTCTCTGTAACCCGCATGCAGAGCGGCTTGCCAGAAAATAAGTCAGTGACTTCGATGACCGTGGTCGCTCAAGAGCTTTCCCCGCTTCGGGATTACGCAGAGGCAGTACAAGCCAAAGTCGGGGTCTACGGTCGCAGCTCCCCCCACTGACTGAGAAGGCAATACCCCTAAGCTAAGGGCAAGCAAGCTAACGGCCAGTTCTCGCTGATTGATTGACTCGCACTCTTTAAAAATCGAGATTTTCTACGGCGAGTGCGTTTTGTTCAATAAACTCACGACGCGGCTCAACATCATCGCCCATGAGGGTGGTAAACATTTGGTCAGCCAAAATAGCATCCTCAATGGTCACCTTTAGCATTCGTCGAACGTCGGGGTCCATGGTGGTTTCCCAGAGCTGCCCAGGGTTCATTTCTCCCAAACCTTTATAACGCTGTACTGCTGTCCCTTTACGGGCTTCTTGGAGTAGCCACTCTAACCCAGCGGCAAACTCCTGAGTTTGAAGCACTTTCTCGCCTCGTTTGAAGTAACCGCTCTCTTCAATTAAGCCTCTGATCTTATTACCGCAATCAACCAGAGTCGCGTAATCCTTGCTGGTGAAGAACGATCTACCCAAAACGATCTCAGTAGCAATGCTATGGGAGACTTGAGTCACCACGGGATACCAATGACCGCGCTCTGGATCTTGACGGAGCTCGGCTGAGAAGTTTTGCGCTTTATCACTTATAGTTAGTAAGCGCTCACTTAATTCGGCGCAAAAGGATTCCATGGTTTTTTGGTCAGTCATAGCTTCAACATCGAGGGGCGCTATGAAGGGCAGCTGCCAGAGTACGGTAGGCGCATAAACCCGACTCAGACGATTTATGACGCCACCGGCAGCGCGATAAGTCGTCACTAAAGACTCAAGACCCTCACCGGTAATCGGCGGTGCATCTTGATTCACAAACAGTGCAGCCCCTTCAAGAGCATTTTGAGTCAAATAATCGTCAAAGGCAGCTTCATCTTTTAAATATTGACTTTGTTTACCTCGCGTTAATTTATAGAGGGGTGGCTGGGCAATATAGACGTGACCACGATCAATCAACTCGCGCATTTGCCGGAAAAAGAACGTCAGCAACAAGGTCCGAATGTGAGAACCATCAACGTCAGCATCGGTCATGATAATAATGCTGTGGTAGCGAAGCTTGTCGGGGTTGAACTCTTCCTTGCCAATACCACAACCCAAAGCTGTAACAATGTTGCCAACCTCTGCAGAGCCCAGCATTTTATCGAACCGCGCTCGCTCGACATTAAGAATTTTCCCTTTTAAAGGGAGAATCGCCTGAAATTTACGGTTTCTTCCCTGTTTAGCAGAGCCCCCTGCCGAATCGCCCTCCACAAGGTACAACTCACATAGGGCCGGATCACGCTCCTGACAGTCGGCAAGCTTTCCAGGCAAGCCGGCAATATCGAGGGCGCCTTTTCTGCGGGTCATATCCCGGGCTTTACGAGCAGCCTCCCGGGCACGGGCAGCGTCGATCATTTTACCGACGACCAACTTGGCGTCTTGGGGATTTTCCAACAGGTACTCACCAAAAATTTTACCCATGGACTGCTCAACCGCAGGTTTCACCTCGCTTGAAACCAGTTTGTCTTTTGTTTGAGAAGAAAACTTAGGGTCGGGAACCTTAACCGACACAATAGCGGTTAAACCTTCCCGGGCGTCGTCTCCGGTGGTGCTAACCTTAGCCTTCTTCGCCAGGGCTTCTTTTTCAATATAATTATTGAGGGTTCGTGTTAATGCCGCCCTAAACCCCGCGAGGTGGGTGCCACCATCGCGCTGGGGAATATTGTTGGTATAACACAGTATGTTTTCTTGAAAGCTATCATTCCACTGCAGGGCAACCTCAACGCCCACACCACCCTCTGCGGTAGTTTCACAGTGAAAAACTTTATTAATCGTAGTCTTACCTTTATTGAGGAATTCAACAAAAGCATTCAAGCCGCCATCGTAAGCATATGTCTCGGTCCTGGCGCTGCGCTCATCTGTAAGCTCAATACACACGCCACTGTTCAAAAAGGCGAGTTCTCGCAGCCGCTTACCTAAAATATCAAAGTGAAACTCAATATTTGTGAAAGTTTCGGGTGACGGTTTAAAGCGGACTGAGGTTCCAGTGCTCTCTGTCTCCCCAACGATAGCAAGTGGTGCATCAGGCACCCCGTGGCGATAAACCTGCTCATGCAATTCGCCCTGACGCCGAATGGTGAGCTGCAAGTGCTCAGACAGTGCATTCACAACAGAGACACCAACGCCGTGCAGGCCTCCTGAAACCTTATAAGTATTGTCATCAAACTTTCCACCCGCGTGGAGTACCGTCATGATGACTTCAGCAGCAGAAACCCCCTCCTCGTGCATTTCGGTGGGAATACCGCGACCATCATCCCCAACGCTGACAGATTCATCAGGGTGAATAACTACGCTGATTTTGCTGCAATGACCCGCAAGGGCCTCATCAATGGAATTGTCGACCAACTCAAAAACCATGTGGTGCAAGCCCGTACCATCATCGGTATCACCGATATACATCCCTGGGCGCTTGCGGACAGCATCTAACCCTTTGAGCACCTTGATGCTATCTGAGTCATAGTTACCGCTGGTTTGCGTTGAATCATCTGTCATTTTTTAATCCGTTTTTTACGTTTTTATCGCGCCGCGCTGTCGTCAGTGCTACTCACCACCTTAGACACACATCCCTGTTCCACGTGGAACACCGAGGTTACGCCCTGCATCCACAACCTTTCCTGAGCCAACTCACTCACAGTCGTTAGAACCACCTGTGAATTCGTTTGTTCCAACAATCGGCACACCTGTAAGGCATGATCCTCATCTAACTCAGCCGTCAAGTCATCAACCAAATATAAAGGCGCACCCTTGTCACTGTGGGCAAGCACTCGGCCCTGTGCCAACCTAAGAGCAATCACCGCCAGTTTTAACTGCCCCCTAGAAAATACATCTCCCATTGGGCGACCCTGACACTGTAGACGAACGTCTGCCCGATGCGGACCCACATGGGTAAAGCCCTGACTAACATCGGACTCTACACTTCGCGCCAACCCAGCTTCCAGGGAAAGGCTAGCGTCCCACCCCGGTCTGAAAACTAATTCAGCATCGAGCAGCGTGTCGTTTAACTCGGCCAATATCGCTTGAAAGACCGGCCCCAACCGGGACACCAAGTCAGCCCGATAATCGGTGAGTTCTCCGCCGACTTTAGACAGCTCACCTAGCCACGGGTCCTGCCCCCGCATCATACCACGACGGAGCATTGCATTTCGCTGCTTCAGTATCCTTTGATACCTACGCCAAACCCCAAGAAAGT
>QXYP01000178.1 GCA_009886815.1 Halieaceae bacterium | reverse complement strand
TACGCCTCCATCAAGTGGCGCTTGTAGAGCTTGCCATTGTCCATCCTGGGAAGCTGCTCCATGAAATCGAGGTTTTTAGGGATTTTGATGTGCGACAGTCGCTCTTTGAGCCACTCCATAAGCTCCATCGCTGTTTCATCTGTCGCATCGCCCCAACTTGCAGGCTGGACTACGGCCTGAACGGACTCACCAAATTCATCGCAGGGCACGCCAAAAACGGCCACGTCGGCGACCTTGTCATGATTGATTAACAGGTTTTCGATTTCTGCAGGATAAATATTGACCCCACCGGAAATAATGGTGAAATTCTTACGGTCGGTGAGATACAAATAGCCCTCTTCATCGAGGTAACCCATGTCACCCACAGAGGTCCAACCATCTTTGTTGTAAGCCTCTGCGGTCTTAGTCGGCTCATTATGGTATTCAAATTTATTAGCGATATCGGAAAACCAGATGCTCCCAACCTCCCCAGCGGGCAGTTCATTGCCCTCCTCGTCTAACACATGAGGTACGCCAAACAAGGGGCGTCCCACTGAGCCTTTGTGGTTGAGCCAATCATTGGAGTCTATCAAGGTAAAACCCGCACCCTCGCTCGATGAATAGTATTCAAGGATCACCGGCCCCCACCAATTTATCATTTGCTCTTTAACATCGATGGGGCACGGAGCAGCCGCATGAATAGCCACCTGCATTGAGCTGGTATCGAACTGATTACGCTGATCTTCGGGTAGCTTGAGCATTCGGACAAACATAATGGGCACCCACTGACTGTGGGTAATTCTGTGCTCTTGTATCAGCTCCAAAGCTCGGATGGCGTTGAACTTTTCCATGATGATGGAAGTGCCACCCGTATCGAGCACCACCATGTTGTAGTGTAACGGCGCAGCGTGATAAAGCGGCGCCGGAGATAGATAGGTGGTTTCGGGGCCAAATCCAAAAGCCGCGCCCAAGGACAGCGTTAGCGGCAGTGGCTCATCAAAAATTTCGGTATAAGGCTTGTTATAAACCCCCTTGGGCTTGCCCGTAGTGCCCGACGAATACAGCATGGTGGTGCCCATAGCTTGGTCATCAATAGGCGACACAGGCAACACATCGACGGTTTCCTCCCAGGATAAAAATCCGTCTTCGATACCGCCAATCATATAAAAGTGCTTGAGAGCCTCGGCGCTGCCCACCATATGAAGGGCCACTGAGGTTAGCGAATGGGACGCAACGAACAACTGTGCACCGCAATTCTCTAAAATATACGCCGTCTCATCGGCTTTGAGGTGCGTACTGATCGGCGTGAAAATAATACCGGAGCGCATGGCACCGGTTGTAATTTCGAGAAACTGCCGGCAGTTTTCCACCATGATCGCGACGTGATCACCTGACTGAAGTCCGCAAAGGCGAAACAAATGTGCAACCTGATTACTTCTGGCTTCTAACTCGCCATAGGTCACCATTTCACCAGAGTTCGCCATAATGAAGGCCGGTTTGTGGGGTGTTTCTGCTGCAGTAATTGATATATGGGGCATCGGGGTACTCGCAATGGTATGTTTCGCTTACTATACAAGAGCTCGCCGCGAGTTAAAGCAAAGGAGGTAAAAGTGACCGTTGGTGACCCGCATAAGTCCATGGCGCCCAAACAGCTGCGTCTTGCTGCACGCCAGGGCAACCTCACAGAACCTACCAGTGGTCTCGCCCCCGGTTTCGTCCAGTGTAATTTGGTGATCATCCCTCAAAATTACGCCAGCGACTTCGCCGATTTTTGTCGGCGCAATCCAAAGCCCTGCCCTCTCCTGGCCGTAAGCCCTGAGCCCGGAGATTTCAGTTTACCCGAGCTCGGCGCGGATATTGATGTTCGCACCGACCTACCTCGATATCGACGCTGGGAGAACGGGGTATTAACCGAGGAGCCTGATCATCTACTCGATCATTGGGCCGATGACTGCGTAGCTTTCGCACTCGGCTGCTCATTTTCTTTCGAAGAGGCGCTCATCGCCGATGGACTCGAAATACGCAATATATCCGAAGGGGTGAATGTCCCCATGTTTCGAACTAATCTACCGTGCATTAGCGCGGGCCCCTTCGCAGGCAACGTCGTTGTTAGCATGCGCCCCATGAAACCTAAAGACGCGATAAGAGCCATTCAAATTTGCACCCGCTTCCCGGCCGTTCACGGCGCACCCATTCATTTTGGCGACCCCACACAAATCGGTATCGAAAGCCTGCAAGACCCCGATTTTGGAGAGGCCGTGTCGATAGCAGAACACGAAGTCCCTTTATTTTGGGCCTGCGGTGTTACTCCGCAGGTAGCACTTGAAAACGCCAAAGTGCCTCTGGCCTTTACCCATGCTCCCGGCTATATGCTGGTATCCGATAAGCCCAATACAGGACTCGCCATACTGTGAAAGCCGTCACGAGAGTTGTTAGCCGCGCCCGAAAAAAACAACCCAGCCCCTTAAGCATTAAACTGAACTGTGATTTAGGCGAAGGTTTTGGCGCCTATAAAATGGGCTGCGATGAGGAAATTATGCCCCTCATCGACTGCGCAAACGTGGCCTGCGGTTATCATGGCGGTGACCCTAGAATCATCCGTGAGACCGTCAAACTCGCCAAGCGCCATAAAGTGGAAATTGGCGCCCACGTCGCTTATCCGGATTTACAGGGCTTTGGCCGTCGCTCAATGAATCTCCGGGGTCAGGAGCTTATTGACTGTATTCACTATCAAATCTCTGCGCTAGACGGTATGGCCCGGACCTATGGGGGACGTGTCACCTATGTAAAGCCGCACGGGGCCCTGTACAACGATATGAACACCAGCGCCGAACTCGAACGAACAATCATGCAAGCCGTTGCCTCCTATTATCGTTCCCTTGAGTTAGTCATGCTTGCCACTCCCAGAGATAAAAAATCCGTTGCAACGGCCTTTGATTATGGCTTGAGTTTACGTTTTGAGGCCTTTGCGGACAGAGGATATACACGGGCCGGTTATTTGGTTCCAAGGGATAAGCCCGGTGCACTTTTGGATCTCGAGGCGGCGATCGCCCAGGCGAAGGCCATCGCCTCGGGTACGCTACGCAGCGTTAAGGGACACAAACTCAACATTGTCCCCGATACCCTTTGTGTACACGGAGATACTCCTGCGGCATTAGAGATGCTCAGGGCGATCCGTACAGCGCTACAAACACCTGCAGGCTGACCGATGCACTGGAGCTATGCCGGTCTAACAGGTATTCGCTTGAGTTATGATGGCGCACCCAGTGCTTCTGTTACCGCGAGCCTTTTAGACCTGCGGGATCGACTGACAAAGCAATATCCCAAGGGGCTCACTGACTGTGTGCTTGGCTACAGAACCCTCACACTTTTTTTTAATCCTACCGAGCTTTCTCGAGAAGCCTTACTGGCAGCCATTGGCGATTTAGATAACATCGTAGGAAGCCAGCAATGCGCCGGGCGAGCGGTTGAATTGCCCGTGTGGTATGCAGAAGAATCGGGCCAAGACCTGGCAGTAGTGGCGGAACACAGCGGCCTGTCAGTGCAGGCAGTGATTGAGCTGCATTCTGGTAATCAATATACGGCTTTTGCCACCGGATTTTCCCCAGGTTTTTGTTACCTAGGAAACATCTCTGAGCAGCTGGACATGCCGCGTTTACAGACCCCTCGACGGGCTGTACCCGCAGGTAGCGTCGCCATCGCCGATCGGCAAACGGCGGTTTATCCCGCAGTTTCACCGGGTGGGTGGCACTTGTTGGGACGTTGCCCTCTGCCACTTTTCGACTTAGAGCAATCACCTCCGGGCTTGATCGCCGTAGGTGACCAAGTGTCCTTTAAACCCATCACTCGCGATGAATTTCTCTCTCTGGGCGGTACGCTGTGAACGGCCTTAGTGTGATCAATCCGGGACTGCTTGCTACCGTGCAGGATCTGGGTCGCCTTGGTTATTTAGGCCATGGCATCACCACAGGGGGCGCTGTAGACGCCTTCTCACTTCGTTGTGCTAACCGCTTACTGGGCAATACAGACGATCTCGCTGGCATTGAAATCGTTTTGGCCGGCTTGACCCTAAAGACAACCTGCGATTTACAGGTATCGCTATGTGGCGCTCCCGTCACGCTGCATATTAACGACGAGCAGCAGCCAATTGATCAGCCCTTATATGTCGAGGCCAATTCGACCATTACCATTGGCAGAACTCTGACCGGTACGTACAGTTACCTGGCTGTGAAAGGCGGTATTACTACCCCAGCTGTTCTGGGGAGCCGCAGTACGGTTATTCGCGAAGGCTTTGGCGGGCTGAATGGGCAAGCCTTACAGCCCGGGGATTTGTTGCCGGTTGCCGATCTGCCAGTACCGCAAGATGTCCCGAAGATGCGCCCCCGCGGAGAACGTCGACAACGCGATGAAACGCAGCTCCACACTGATATTCTCCACTTGAGATTTATACCTGGCATGCATTACGACGAAGTGACCGAGTCCTGCAGAGAAACCTTGTGTGAGAAAACCTTTAGTATTTCCGGAGCCGCCAATCGTATGGCCATCCCTCTGAGCGGAAATCCGATTGACACTGGCCTGACAAAACTTTGGTCAGAGGCCACGTGTTTAGGCTCGATTCAAGTTCCCCCGGACGGACAGCCTCTGGTACTTTTGAATGACCGCCAAACCATGGGCGGCTACCCTCAGCTGGGGGTCATTATTCCACCAGACCGGGTGCGACTTGGGCAAGCAAGAGCTGGACAAATGGTTAAACTCGAAGCAATAAGCCCAACGACTGCAGAGCAAATTGTTTGGTTACACGACCACTATGAAGAGACGCACCTCAAGGCCCTGACTAGCTTGGGAAACACGGCCCTTTGATCCCTTCAGCAGACATCAGTCGCCAAATAGAGCGTGCTCTGGTTGCCCGAAACCCTAGGGGCATGCGGATGGTACAAGAGTCGCTGCCATCCAGTTATCTTCTGCGTGCCGCACAAAGCACTATTGCAGCGGAAGGGAACATCATCATTTGTACTGGATTCCCAGTAGCAGGAACCTTTGAGACTGACGGCCCACCCGGCGCGTTTGCGCTTTATCACTTTTTAGAGAGCTTAGGCCGCACACCCTGGCTTTTAACCGGTGATGCCATCATCCGCGCTTTGGGCGAGTCGATTCGAACTTATCCACTTAAGAGCTTTGACTATGAGGGGGCTCACGCTGAAGCACAGGGGCTGCTGCTTGATCTATCACCCTCACTCATTATTGTCATTGAAAGACCTGGGGCCGCAGCAGACGGCCGCTTCTACAATATTGCGGGAAAAGACATCACCGAGGCCTGCCGCCCCGTGGAGCCGCTTTTAGAGCTGGCAACTTGTCCCGTTATTGCCATTGGCGATGGTGGCAATGAAGCGGGTATGGGTCGGGCTGGCCAGATACTGGACAGACTTGATATAAAGCCAGCACGTATCGGATGCGATGAGCTTATTGTTGCCGACGTCTCAAACTGGGGGGCCTATGCATTGATCGCCATCGCTGAAGCGTTGTGCGACCGTCCGGTCCTAGACTGGCTTGATACCGATGCGCTGCTCCAGCGTTGCGTAGACTTAGGCGCTGTCGACGGCGTAAGCCACGAGCCAACTAATACTGAAGATGGCTTTGAGGCTGCTGTGGGTGAGGCTCTTATTCAAGAGATCAGGCTAATAATTAGTGGGGGTAACAACGAATGACCATCGCCTACCTTAACGGTGAGTTTGTACCTTTAGAGGAGGCACGTATTTCTCCGATGGATCGTGGCTTCTTATTTGGTGACGGTATCTACGAGGTAATACCCTCCTACAACGGTCAGCTGGTCGGCTTTAAACGGCACATGCAGCGTCTCGATCAGGGCTTAGCAGCAATTCAACTTGAAAACCCCCTCACAGCAGACAAGTGGCACACACTTTTTTCTAAATTAACCGCGCAAAATGCAGGTGACTATCAGGGTGTCTATCTTCAGGTAACGCGTGGAACTTCTCCGGTTCGAAATCACCGATTTCCCGTCGACTGCCAACCCACCGTTTTTGCCTACACCTTTACCGTAAATGCCCCCTGCAATGGTGATCCTGACAAGGCGACCTGCTACCAAGTGGCAACTGCCACAGATCGTCGCTGGAAGCGCTGCGACATTAAATCTGTTGCGCTACTGGGAAATGTGCTGCACATGATGGAAGGCGTTGACTCGGGTGCAGATGAAATTATTCTGTTTAATGAGCAAGAAGAGCTCACAGAAGCTGCTGCCTGCAATGTCTTTATCGTGCAAAATAAAACGGTGATCACACCACCTCTGGACATTGAAAAGTTACCGGGTGTAACCCGTAACATGCTGGTCGATATTTTGCGGGGAGACGGCTGGAGCGTTGAAGAGCGCGCTGTTTCGCGTACTGAAGTTATGGCTGCCGATGAGGTCTGGCTCACTAGTTCGACCAAAGAAATTGCACCTGTTATCGCCATTGACGGCCATAGCGTCAGTGGTGGCAAGGCTGGAGCGGTATGGGCAGCAGCCCAATCACTCTTCGCTCACCATCGCTACAGCGCCTGAGATAAGTCGTGCCAAGACCCACAACCCTATCTGTTGACCTCGCTGCGCTCTCACACAACGCTGCGGTAACTCGCCGTTTCGCCGGAAACAGTAAAATTCTGGCCTCGGTTAAAGCCAATGCCTACGGTCATGGCATTATTCCTTGCAGCGAGGTATTGAGTCAGAGCGTTGATGGCTTTGCGGTCGCTTTCTGTGAAGAAGCGGTTGGACTGCGGCAACACAACATTGCCCTTCCCCTCTTGGTATTAGAGGGGCCATTTGATCGAGCGGATGTTGAAGCCATCAAGGAACACGACCTAATGATGACACTTCACAGTCACCACCAAATCGATCTTCTCGAAAAAGCCGGTTACCAATATACAACTCCGCTGTGGATTAAAGTGGACACTGGTATGCACAGATTGGGCTTCTCTCCAGCGGAAGCACCCCAAGTGATAAAACGACTGCGCCAATTGGGTGCTGATTCGATGATTCTCATGAGCCATTATGCCGATGGGGAAAATCCCTCCTCGACTGTAACCCTAAACCAGCAGCAAGCGTGGCAAGCACTAACAGCCTCGATGGCTTCAGAATCTAGCGTGGCCAATTCAGCCGCTATCATCAACACCTTGGCAACCCCTACCGATTGGGTGCGCCCGGGCATCATGCTGTACGGCGCGCAACACACAGATAAAGGAACGGCCAAGTCCCTGACTCCGGTTATGTCCTTCAAATCCGCAGTTATGGCACTAAGGCAGGTTCCAGAGGGCGAAACAGTGGGTTACGGCGGACGATGGCGAGCAACACGTGACAGCCTTATCGCAACGGTTCCAGTCGGCTATGGCGACGGTTACCCAAGGGGCGCTGAGGACGGTACACCCGTATGGATACAAGACGGACGATTCCCGCTGGTAGGCAGGGTTTCGATGGACATGATTACGGTCGACGTCACCGACTTCCCCAACTGCCAACTAGACACCCCCGTCGAACTGTGGGGGAAAAATTTACCGGTCAATGAAGTCGCTAGGCATTGTGGCACCATAGGCTATGAGCTGCTCACCCGACTAACGGGCCGAGTACCGATGAGGTTCAGCGATTAAGATGCAAACAATTCAGGCCTACCGCAGATTCCGCGTTTCTACGATGCCACTCTTTAGACAGACCGCTACATGGTGCTGGGGCTAGCCAGATGTCGTTAACACCCCTTTACAGCCCACACCACACGGATAGCACAGACGAGCTACCGGATGGCAGTCTTCTCGCCGCATTGGATCTTGGCAGTAACTCCTTTCACCTTCTAATCGGGCGCCTAGAGCACGGCGAGATCAGGCCGGTTCACACCCTAGCAGAAAAGGTGCAGCTAGCTGCCGGGCTTAAAGGGCGCAAACTGTCACGGGAAGCCATTGAACGGGGCCTTGACTGCCTCAAAACCTTCGCCCAACTGCTACAAAGTGTCGAACCTTCAAAAATTCGGGTAGTTGGCACACACGCTTTGCGGCGTGCCAGTAACCGTCATGCATTTACTAAACCTGCCCAAGAGATTCTTGGGGTGCCGGTTGATGTGGTCTATGGCCGTGAAGAAGCCCGCCTCGTGTACCTCGGTGTCGCCCATTCACTGGCCGATGACGAAAGAAGTCGGCTCGTTGTTGATATCGGCGGGGGAAGTACAGAGTTTATTGTAGGACGACGGTTTGAGCCCACTCGCCTGGAAAGCTTGCAGTTGGGGTGCGTCAGCTATGCGAATACCTTCTTTGCCAATGGGAAAATCAGCAAGCGCCGTTTCAACAATGCCCTTGAGCAAGCGATGATTGAGGTGTCCCATATTCGCAAGCACTACGGTGCCAAACATTGGTCGGAGGCCGTTGGATCCTCTGGCACACTACAAGCGATAGAAGCACTGATCTGCATGAATGGTTGGCGCGATGAAGGTATCGATATTAAGTCCCTTGAGCGGCTACAAAAGTCGTTGCTAGTATATCGTCACGCCGACGAAATTCCTTGGGAGGGCCTTAGTGATAAGCGGCGGCCAGTGTTTGCTGCGGGCCTCGCCATAACGCTAGGCCTGTTCCGAGTCCTGCAGATTGAACAAATGCGCACATCTAGCGGCGCACTGCGAGAGGGTGTTGTTTACGATTTGATGGGCAGGCTACGGCATGAAGATGTTCGAGAGCGATCAATTTCTGCCATGCTCGCGCGATACAACGCAGAGCCCTCTGCATCTGACTATGTCGCAACAACCGTCAAGACCCTCACAGTGGGGGTTCGCAAAACTTGGCAACTCGGTAACCGCGACCTTGAACTCTTGCTATGGGCCGGAAGATGCCATGCCATTGGCGTTGCCATTTCCCAGAAACATTACAATCGTCACTCAGGCTACCTCCTTGAAAACTCAGATTTGCCGGGCTTTTCCCAAGGAGAGCAGGAGCTAATCGCTACTCTGGTGAACCTACAGCGGGGCAAACTGCGTCAGGATAAACTGAATAGAATGCGGGAAAAGCATGGCGAGAGAGCGCTGAAAATGCTGGTAATCATGCGCCTGTCGGTGGTTCTAAAGTGGACAGAAGATCTAGATGATTTGGACGTTAGGGCAAGCACTACATCCATAAGCCTAGGTCTGCCTAAGGGGTGGTATGGGGATCACCCCCTCACCACCAAAGAGCTTGTCGCAGCGAGTAGGACCATCAAGAAATTAGGGGTTCAACTGCAGTTCGACTAAACCCTACATTTCTGAGCTCGCAGCTCGGCTCACTACTTACCTCTCAAGCGACCAGTGATGCACACAAAAAACAACAGTCAAACCTAGGCCTCCTGCCTCGGGCAGTAAATTGACCTCTAGATAGTCGGTTGGAATTTTCAGTGAGGTGGCGGATCGGAGCTTGCTGGCTGAGGACCGGCAGGTATGCTTTGCTGGGAACTTACAGAGATTACAGGGTCTTGCTTACGCGTTGAAAAACCATCGCCCCAAAAAACAGGGCGATGGAAATCGAGTTTTTAAATGGCCGATTCTAACTCGGGCAGTGCCTGAAACAGATCGGCGACTAAGCCATAGTCTGCCACCTGAAAAATTGGCGCATCCTCATCTTTGTTAATCGCAACAATCACCTTGCTGTCTTTCATTCCTGCCAAGTGCTGAATTGCACCCGAGATGCCAACGGCGATATAAAGGTCTGGCGCAACGATTTTACCGGTCTGCCCTACCTGATAATCGTTGGGTACAAAGCCGGCGTCTACGGCTGCTCGCGAAGCACCAATCTCAGCACCGAGCTTATCGGCAATGCCTTCCAACAACTGAAAATTGTCACCGTTTTGCATGCCTCGACCGCCCGAAATAACCACTGAGGCAGCTGTAAGCTCGGGTCTATCTGAAACCGCCACCTCTTCGCCAACAAAGCTCGAAAGACCTGCGTCATGTGCCGCAGCTACAGCCTCAACCGTTGCAGAGCCTCCCTCTTCTGGAACACCATCAAAAGCCGTGGTTCTCACGGTAATTACTTTTTTAACATCCGATGATTGCACGGTGGCTATTACGTTGCCCGCGTAGATGGGTCGCTTAAAGGTATCAGGGCTATCAACTGCGATGATGTCAGAAATCTGCGCGACATCCATAAGCGCAGCAACTCTTGGCATGGTGTTCTTTCCGCCCGTCGTCGCAGGAGCCACAACGTTGTCGTAGGCTGCCGCAACATCAGCAATCAGTAAGGCCACATTTTCGGCCAGTTGATTCGCATATACGGCGTTATCAGCACTCAGCACTTTGCCAACTCCAGGAATGGCCGCCGCAGCTTCAGCGACAGCGCCGCAATCAGCCCCCGCCACTAAAATATCAATGTCTCCCCCTATGGCTTGTGCCGCGGCAACTGCATTATGCGTTGCAGGCTTGAGGGTGTTGTTGTCGTGTTCGGCAATAACCAGCGTCTTCATGAGATCACCTTTGCTTCATTTTTGAGTTTATCGACCAGCTGAGCCACATCCTCAACCTTAATTCCTGCAGCGCGCTCAGGAGGTGGTGCCACGCCGAGTTGTGTAATGTGCGATGTCACACTCACTCCAAGCTCTTCAGGGTTTGTCACGTCTAAGGGCTTCTTCTTAGCCTTCATAATATTGGGCAGGGAAGCATATCGGGGCTCATTTAAACGCAGATCGGTAGTGACAATCGCAGGGAGCGACAACTTGAGCGTTTGCAGTCCTCCGTCCACTTCCCGAATCACTTCTAAGCTATCACCGTCGATTTTGATCTCAGAAGCAAAAGTCCCTTGGCCCATATTAGCCAATGCACCTAGCATCTGCCCCGTTTGGTTATTGTCACCGTCAATGGACTGTTTTCCCAAAATGACCAGCTGCGGCTGTTCTTTATCAACAACGCCCTTTAAAAGCTTGGCAATTTCGAGGGGCTCGGGACGCCCTTCCACTTCAACATGAATACCACGATCAGCGCCCAGGGCGAGAGCAGTACGAATTTGTTCTTGGCTAGACTTTTCCCCCACCGATACCACGACGACTTCAGAGACCGTTCCAGCCTCTTTGAGGCGCACGGCCTCCTCGACAGCGATCTCACAAAAGGGGTTGATGGCCATTTTGACATTGTTAAGTTCAACATCACTGCCATCGGCTTTGGCGCGTACCTTGACGTTATAATCAACGACGCGCTTAACAGCGACCAGTGCTTTCATTATGACTCCGTAGCTTTGCTAGAATAGTGCTTTGCGGGGTGTTTAGTGTAACATACCCGAAGTTCAAAAAGGCGACCACAAGTTCAGTTTTAAGCTTGAACCTGTGGCTGTGTTGGGCAGAAATCTGCCTCGGGCGCGACTATACCAGTACCGCACCGTAAGTCACCATACAACTATGTAACGCAAGATCAAATATGTAACGCAAGATCAAATTTGGGGGAAAATCGCTATGGAACGCGAATCAATGGAGTTTGACGTCGTTATTGTTGGCGCAGGGCCTGCGGGATTGTCTGCCGCAATACGCGTTATGCAATTGGCGCAGGAACAAGAGCGAGAAACTACCGTTTGCGTAGTAGAAAAAGGCTCAGAAGTTGGCGCACATATTCTCTCGGGCGCCGTACTGGAGCCCAGAGCCCTCAATGAACTACTCCCCAACTGGGCAGAAATGGGCGCCCCGCTCTCCACTCCCGTGACAGAAGATACCTTCTATTTCTACACCAGCGGCAGTGGCGCCACCAAATTACCCAACTTCATGATTCCAAAGCCGACTCATAATGAGGGTAATTACATAGTATCCATGGGTAACGTTTGCCGTTGGCTGGCCGAGCAGGCTGAAGGGCTTGGTGTCGAAATTTATCCGGGATTTGCTGCGGCAGAGGTGCTTTACGATGAAACAGGTGCCGTAAAGGGCATTGCAACTGGAGAAATGGGTGTAGGTCTAGATGGCACCCAAAAAGACGCCTACGTGCCCAGCATGGAGCTGCATGCCCGGTATACGTTATTTGCTGAAGGTTGCCGAGGACATCTCGGTAAGCAGCTGATGCAGCAGTTCGAACTCGACAAAAACGCCGACCCTCAGCATTACGGCATTGGTATTAAAGAAATATGGGAGATCGAGCCCGGTAAGCACGAACCTGGCAAGGTGGTTCATGGTCTTGGCTGGCCGCTCTCTGAGAGCAACTCTTCAGGAGGCGCATTTCTGTACCATGCGGAAAACAATCAGGTGTACCTGGGCCTAATTTGTGACTTGAACTATTCAAACCCTCACCTCAGCCCCTTTGAAGAATTTCAGCGCTGGAAGACCCACCCAACAACACAGTCGGTCCTTGAGGGCGGCAGCCGCATTGCTTACGGCGCTCGGGCACTTGCCAAGGGCGGGCACAACTCGCTGCCTAAAATGCACTTCCCAGGCGGACTCTTGATTGGCTGCGATGCGGGGACCTTAAACAGCGTGAAGATCAAAGGTAATCATACCGCCATGAAGAGTGGCATGATTGCCGCCGAGACCCTTATGGATGCCCTCTCTCATGGTGAAGATGCACCTAAAGATCTCACGACTTTCACAGAGCGCCTTAAAGGCTCGTGGCTGGGCGACGAACTTTATACAACCCGCAACTTTGCCGGCTTCATGCATAAGTTTGGCTATCTTGTCGGTGCCGGTCTGGTATGGATTGACCAAAACATTTTTGGCGGCAAGCTGCCTTTCACACTGCGAGACCAGAAGCCCGACTATGCGTGTCTAGAAGACGCAGACAAAGCGAAAAAGATGAGTTACCCCAAGCCCGACAACGTGGTCACTTTTGACCGCTTGTCCTCAGTGTTTTTGTCTAATACAAACCATGAAGAAGATCAGCCTTGCCACTTAACGTTGCTTGATCCGAATGTGCCTTTGGCGAAGAATTTGCCGCGATACGATGAGCCCGCGCAGCGCTACTGCCCTGCCGGTGTTTATGAAATTGTGGAAGACGCGCAAGGGCAGCGCTTTCAGATTAACGCGCAGAACTGTGTGCATTGTAAGACGTGCGACATAAAAGACCCGTCACAAAATATTACTTGGGTCACCCCTGAGGGCTTTGGTGGACCTAACTACCCCAACATGTAAGCAACAAGCGGGCAGTTCCCTATTTCAGGAACTGCCTAATCAGCGGGCATGAGTGACAGGCTTCTGCCATCACTCAT
>QXYP01000177.1:2759-7054 GCA_009886815.1 Halieaceae bacterium | reverse complement strand
TGGCACTAACGCAGGCTTGGGCCTCTTCCAGGTCAAGAGTTCCCTCGTAGATCGCCCGCCCTGTGATCGCGCCCATAATGCCCTGACGACCGTATTGGGCGAGCATTTTAATATCGTCGAGATGGGAAATACCGCCAGATGCAATCACCGGGATCGAGGACGCTTTGGCCATCTCCAGGGTAGCCACCACGTTCACGCCCTGCATCATTCCATCTCGATCAATATCGGTATAAATGATCGCGCTAACCCCTGCTTCCTCAAAGCGTTTAGCGAGCTCTGTGGCCTGAATATCGGAAACCTCGGCCCAGCCGTTGGTGGCAACCCAACCGTTTCTGGCATCAATCCCTACCATGATACGTCCTGGGTACTCCCGACACGCCACGCGAACCAATGCAGAATCTTTGAGCGCTGCGGTACCAATAATGACCGACTCAACGCCCAAGTCTAGATAACGCTCAATGGTCCTAAGATCGCGAATACCACCTCCAATCTGTACCGGCATATCCCCGGTGGTGGCAAGAATTTCTACGACGGCGTCATCATTAACAGGTGCCCCTTCAAAGGCACCGTTCAAATCAACCAGATGCAACCGCTGCGCGCCTTTATCTCGCCATATTTTGGCCATTCCGGCAGGGTCGTCAGAAAATACCGTGCTTTGCTCCATCAACCCCTTGCGCAGGCGCACGCACTGTCCATCTTTTAAATCTATTGCTGGTATTACGAGCATGTTCCGTCCCATGTCAGAAAATTAGAGAGCAACTGCAGCCCTGCCACATGACTTTTCTCAGGATGAAATTGCACGGCAAAGAGATTATCTCGAGCCAATGCCGCACACCCCGTTACGCCATAATCGAAGCTGCCTACCGTTAACGAGGCGTCGCTAGGCTCAACCCAATAACTGTGTACAAAATAAAAACGTGCGCCATCTTCTATGCCCGCCCACAGTGGATGGGGTTTATTTTGTACCACCTCATTCCAACCCATGTGGGGCACCTTAAGGCGCTGGCCCTGTTCATCCTGCAACCCGGCACCAAAGTAATTCACACGACCTGAAATAATACCCAGCGTATCTACACCGCCATTTTCTTCCGAGTGATCAAGCAGTGCTTGCATACCGACACAGATCGCCAAGACCGGTTGATGGGCTGACGCGAGCACCGTCTTTAACAATTGGTCACAACCTAGGCGATTGATTTCCGCCATGCAATCCTGAATTGCGCCTACTCCCGGAAAAACGACGCGGTCGGCTTGGGCAATAACGTCGGGATCATGGCTGACCAAAACACGGGAAGCACCGGCATGCTCCAAAGCGGAGGCAACCGAATGCAAGTTACCCATTCCATAATCGATAACGGCTACATAACTTGTCACGGCGTCAGAGCGTGCCTTTTGTAGAAGGCGTAATGCCCGCCATAGCCGGGTCTGGGGTAAGTGCCATACGCATGGCGCGACCGAAGGCTTTAAAAACAGTCTCTGCCTGGTGATGCGCGTTGTGACCGCGTAAGTTATCAACGTGCAACGTCACCAAGGCATGGTTCACGAAGCCCTGAAAGAATTCTACGAAGAGATCGACATCAAAAGACCCGATCATGCCGCGCGTGAAAGGAACCTCCCAAACAAGCCCCGGACGCCCTGAAAAATCGACCACGACCCGAGATAAGGCCTCATCTAATGGCACATAGGCGTGGCCATAGCGTGCCAGACCTGTCTTTTCACCGACAGCTTTGTAGAAAGCCTGACCCAAGGTAATTCCAATATCCTCCACCGTGTGGTGTCCATCAATGTGAAGGTCTCCCTTAGCAACAATCTTCAAATCAATCATGCCGTGGCGAGCTATCTGGTCCAGCATATGCTCAAGAAAAGGCACGCCAGTATCGAACTCAGCCTTACCAGATCCGTCGAGGCAGAGCTCGACACTGATGCTAGTCTCCAAGGTGGTGCGCTCAACACTGGCGCTGCGCGGCGTCGTTACCGTAGCCATGACCTTTGCTCCTGGGAAATAAATGCCTTTTGGGCTAATGCGCCTTGGGCGCGCTACAATAAACCACATTGTATCTGAGAAGCGCTCGCCATACATGTGATCAATTGCCTAGCTTAGCGGTGAGCCGTTGCCAATCATGACCTCTTTATCTTCAAAACTTTTAGCATGGTTTGACCACCACGGGCGTCATGATTTGCCTTGGCAGCAATCGAAAACAGCCTACCGAGTGTGGCTGTCAGAAATCATGCTGCAACAAACTCAAGTACAAACCGTTATTCCCTACTTCGAAAGATTCCTCGAGCGCTTCCCTTCGGTGGAAGCACTCGCTGCTGCATCCGAAGATAGCGTGCTGCACCTTTGGACAGGCTTGGGATACTACGCCAGGGCCCGTAACTTGCACCGAGCCGCCAAACTTGTCGTCGGTGAATATCAGGGGCATTTTCCCGACAGCCTTGAGGGTTTAATGGCACTGCCCGGTGTCGGGCGCTCTACAGCGGGTGCGATACTCAGCTTAGCCATGGGCGCCAGAGCACCCATCCTCGATGGCAACGTTAAACGTGTACTAGCAAGACACGATGCGGTGCCGGGGTGGCCCGGCACAACAAAAACCCTCAACAAGCTTTGGGTACTCGCCGAACAATACACACCTACCGAGCGCGTGGCAGACTACACCCAAGGCATCATGGACTTGGGCGCGACACTCTGCACGCGCAGCAAACCCCGCTGCCAAGATTGCCCTCTGATCGCCAGCTGTGTGGCCTATAGTCGCTCAGAGCAAGTTCAATTTCCGGGGAAGAAACCGCGGAAAACCCTACCTGAGCGGAAGACCTACTTTGTCATTTTGCAACGGGCAGATGGTTGCGTGCTCATGGAAAAAAGACCTGAACAGGGGATCTGGGGCGGGCTTTGGTGCTTTCCTGAACCCAGCCACAGGGACGACTTCCCCTCAAGCCTCGCCACCCTGCGGGCATTCGCAGGAGAGCCACCGATTAATATGGAACCTATTAAGCACAGCTTCAGTCACTACCGGCTGACCATCTATCCAATAGTGCTAAAGATTAACCGCGCACCCGAGGCAGTGGCTGAGGTAAACTCCACCCAGTGGATTGACCCGCACAGGCCCGCCAACATTGGTCTTCCGGCGCCAGTTACCCAAGTCATTAATACTTTGGTGCGGTATTGATGACGTCAATGAAGACTAAATTCAGCACTCAGGGAGCCTCACCGTGACGAGAATGGTGTTTTGCAAGCATTTTGGAGAGGAACTGGAGGGCCTTGAGCGCCCGCCACTACCCGGCCCCAAGGGACAAACGATTTTTGAGCAGGTATCAAAAAAGGCTTGGCAAGCATGGCAAGCCGAACAAACGATGTTGATTAACGAAAAACAATTAAGCCTGATGGACCCCGAGGCGCGTAAATACCTGCAAGATCAAATGGACAAATATCTTTCTGGTGAAAACCACGATCGCGCCGAGGGGTTCGTGCCCCAAGAAAACGACTGAATTAACCCTGGCGGCGCCTCATGTTTGTAGCAGCGACCTTTACCTGAAAGTTCAACTCTGGACCTCACCATGCGCATAATTTCGTGGCTCATTACATTGCTTGTATGCCTGTCGGTCACAGGCGGCCTTGCCGGCTTTAAGTACCGGCAAGTCACTGATGCTATGGCCATGGCTGCGAGCTTCCCACCCCCCTATTCTGTGGTAACGGCTACCTCAGCCCAGCAGCAACAGTGGACCGCCGTGCGTCGGCTGACAGGTACGGTTAGGGCCCCGGAATTTGTCGAACTCACAGCGGAAGCCACCGGACGCATTGTGAAATTGGGTGCTGCCGCGGCTGCGGTTGTTGCTAAAGACGACGTTATTGTGCAGCTGTTCGATGAAGATCTGAGGGCGCAGCAGCAGGCTTTGAGCGCAGATCTTAATCTTGTAGCTTTGCAGCTGAAGCGCACTAGGCAGCTCAGAAATGAAGGGATGGCGTCGCAAGACCAGTTAGATACCTTAGAGGCACGTGAGTTAAGCCTCAAAGCACAGATCGCTGCGACAGAGGCCCAAATCAGTCGACTGACAATGCGGGCACCCTTTGCGGGAAAGCTGGGAATCTACACGCAGTCTGTGGGTGATCTCATGCAGGCTGGAGATCAGCTCACCACATTAAGCGGCATGGGTGAAACCCGATGGATCGACTTCAAAATACCCCAGGGTGTAGCGCGAGTCGCGGTAGGCGATACGGTGCGATTATTTTCTCTAGATCGAGAGGCCATTGGTGACGCCAAAATTACGGCCGTCGCCGATGCCTTGGGCACCGGCCTTCG
>QXYP01000177.1:0-2749 GCA_009886815.1 Halieaceae bacterium | reverse complement strand
CTGCGCGCTTTTGATGTGCGTGCCGAGGTAGCCGATGCACGACTTCGCCATGGCGAACTCGTCCTGATAGAAGTCAGAACCCGGCAACCAGAAATCGTCTTCACGTTACCGGTACCCGCGGTTCGCTGGGATACCGAAGGACCCCACGTCTTTGTTTTAGAAGACGGTGAACCCGATGCCTACGTGCCCCTAGAAGCCCAGCTTCGACGTATCACTATTATTGGCGAAGAACGCAGCGTCATTATGGCTCGAGGGGATTTGCAGATCGGCGAACAAATTGCCGTCAAAGGTGCCTTTAAGTTGAGTGATGGGGCCCTCGTTAAGCTGGCGGCGACGAGCGCCGGTCAATGACTGAGCACCCCGAAAGCCGATCGCGCTGGACTGACATCTTCGTTCGAAGGCCCGTAGTGTCTGTCGTACTGTCCCTGGCACTGCTCTTAATCGGCGTGCAAGCCGCGATCACTCTACCCGTTATTCAGTACCCTGTTATTGAAAGCACTTCTTTAGAAATCAATACGTTTTACCCGGGCTCTAGTGCCGAGACGGTACGCGGGTTTATTACCGAGCCTATCGAGAGGGTGGCCTCGAGCATTCCGGGGGTTAACTACGTGGAGTCGACGACCACCGCGGGTCGAAGCCTTGTAAAGGTATGGCTAAAACTCAACGAGGACAGCACCGACGCGCTGGCAGAACTCAATACACGGCTTAGCCAAATACGATTTGAGCTGCCCACTGGCGCGGAAGACCCGGCTATCGAAATTGTCAGAGCTGACAGCCCCTACGCCAGCTTTTATCTGGCCATGTCGATTCCCGAGGGAGAGACCAGTTCAAGCATTACCGACCTCTTACAGCGAGACGTGCTGCCAAGAATGACGTCACTACCCAATGTTCAAAATGCGATTAACTCAGGTATTCGACCCGCCATGCGCATTTGGGTCGATACAGCACGAATGGCGGCATTGGATATTAGCGCGCGAGACATACAAGACGCCCTCTATCAGAACAACGTTATTAGCACCTTGGGCCGCTCACAAAATAATCTGCAGCGCATTAACTTAGTCACCAACACCGAAGCGAAAACCCCTGAGGACTTTGCCAATATTTTGCTGCGCGCTGAGGGCAGTGTAGATATTCGCTTGGGCGATATCGCCGAAGTTGTCGCGGGGTCTGAAGAACAAACCCAGCTCTCCCGGCACTCCATGCTCGACGTTGTTTTCATTGGTATTTACCCGGCACCCGGGGCGAATGAAATCGCGGTCGCTGATGCGCTTTATGCCGAGGTCGATGCCATCAATGCATCTCTACGAGAGGATCTCGAGTTCTTTATCGCCTTCGATGTTACGCGCTACATGAGGGACTCCCTTAAAGAAATTTTTATCACCCTCGGTGAAACCATCTTCCTCGTAGGGTTTGTTGTTGTTGCGCTGATGGGGTCGCTACGCACGGCATTGGTCCCACTACTCACCATTCCCATCTCCTTGCTGGGGGCCATGGCCGCCATGTCGCTGATGGGATTTTCACTGAACCTGCTGACCATTCTTGCCATTGTCTTATCAGTAGGGCTTGTCGTGGACGACGCCATTGTGGTGGTTGAAAACGTGGCGCGTAATCTACGGCAAGGCATGTCGCGTCGTGAAGCAGCCCTGCGTTCGTCACGCCGTCTGCTCGCGCCCATTATCGCTATGACCCTCACGCTGGCAGTAGTTTATGCGCCCATTGGTCTTCTTAGCGGTCTCACCGGCGTGCTCTTTAAGGAGTTTGCGTTTACGCTCGCCATCGCCGTTTTAATCTCGGGTGTGGTCGCACTAACGCTCTCACCCATTATGAGTGCTTGGGTTTGTCCCTCTCACGGCGAAGAAACCGGAGCCACCCGCTGGGTCAATCGACGCTTTGATATCACCGCCAAACAGTATGCGCGGCTGGTCGACTTTTCAATTCGTAACCGCTGGCAACTCATCTTTGCAGGCGTCTTTTTTAGCCTTCTCACCGGACCGCTGTACCTGTTTTCCCTCAAAGAGCTGGCACCTGTGGAGGATCAAAGCGGCGTTAACGTAATAGCAGATGCCGCGCCAGAAGCGGCCATCGAAGACACGTACGAAGGCATGGAAGATATCGTCAGTACCATGGGCGCCTTCGAGGGCGCCACGGAGATTTGGCAAATGATCATGCCTTCAGCCAGTTATGGCGGGCAAGATTTTACTGCGCCAGGAGACCGCAGCCAGTCGATTCAGGACATGCTTTTTTCCATGTATGGCGCGCTGCAAGAAATACCCTCTCTCAACGCGTTCCCCGTGGCAGATTCAGGCCTCCCCTCGGCAGGCCAATTTGATGTCGAAGTGGCAATCGCCAGTTCAGATGATGCACAAACCATGCTGCCCTACGCGCAGGCTCTCGTGCGTGCGGCGAAAGAGTCGGGGCTATTTTTATTTGCCGAAACCGATTTGCGGGTTGATCTGGTGGAAGCCCGTATCGACTTTGACAAGCAGCGACTGGCAGATCTGAATATGAGCCTCGATGATGTTGCGCGGCAGGTCGGGCTGCTCAATTCAGAGGGCTACATTACCCGTTACGATGACCGTGGCAGAGCGTATCGCGTAATACCCAAAGTCGCCCAAACAGAGCGTGACTCTCCAGACGCCATCCTGGACTTTCCTATACGCACCTTGGAAGGCGAGCTTATTCCGCTGGGCGCCATTGCTACCTTGGAGCGTACGACCTCGCCTCGAGCACTCACCCGTTTTCAACAAAA
>QXYP01000176.1 GCA_009886815.1 Halieaceae bacterium | reverse complement strand
CTTTCCTCATCGGCCTGCACAGACATCAGGGCTAAAACCAGCAGTGCTGGCGCGAGCCCACTCCAACGCCAAACGCCAAGATTTTTCATAGGCTTAGGCTCTATCCGCCAGACGGCGCGATGCCACGAGCAAAATAATAGAAACAATCACCTCTGGTCCTATCAAATCCAGTGCCAAGGTCGCATCGTGGAACAACCAAGCCAGCACACGGCCGACTGCCGTGAGCGATAGCAACATTATTGGAGGGTAATACCAGCAGCGACGTCCACTGATGAGCGCCAGCAGTATGCAGCTTGCCAAGGTCAAAAAGAAAGCCGACATATCGCCAACTTGGGAGCTCAAGCCCACACCTTCAGCCAGGGTCAACCCAAACATCGGAACAATACCGGCAGGGGCTACCAGCCAGCGCAATCCGGTCACAAGAAACATGATGGCAGCAAGCAGTACCACAACACTTAAAATTTTGTTCATTGCTTCTTCTCAATAATCAGCGACGGATGCGAGCTATTTAAACATGGCCGCAACTACAACCCACTATCAGTCACGCTCACTCAAAATACGCATTATGGTGTGCGCCGCTTCCAAGCCCGAGTTTTGATTCTGTCCGGTGACAAAACGCTGCTCATCATCCACCGTGACATGAGTGGCAAAGAAATCTAGGAAGGCCGTCTGACTTTCAAAGATGACACCCGCTTTACGCAGTTCCGTCTCGGGATGCTTAGGTGTCAAATCAATACCGAGCTCCTGTATCTGTTTGTCGGTGACCCCGGTCATAAGGCGCCCCGCTATAAGCAGATCGCCGTCGCGGTCACGGGCATTGACCAGCCCCAATACACCGTGGCACACGCCACCGATAACCGCCTCCTTGCTGCCGTAGTAGGCTTCGCTCACTTTGGCCGCGAGTACGGGCGATTGAGCCAGATCGTAGGCGGCGCCCCAGCCGCCCGACAGAAAGACAATGTCGTACTGTTCAATATCGACTTCGGCGATTGGCATGGAGTTTTTAACCTTGGCCTGCGCAATCGGGTCATTAAGATAGCGCTCGTCCTCAGGTGTTTTGATCATGAAGTAGAAGCTACTGGGGTCAATGGGAATTTCTCCGCCTGCCACGCTGGCTATATCCACGTCCATACCGCCGTCTAGAAACGTGTAGTAGGGGTGCGTCATCTCTGAGCCAAAAACCCCCGTAGGATCCCCTTCCGTCTCACCCGGTGCCGCCAGCACTGAGTGACTGGTCGTAATAACCAGCGCACGTTTACCCGGCAGCGTCACGTTGGGTCCGTGATATTCCGGATGCAACCCCACCGAGTGCAGTATTGTCGGGAGTGAAAGCAGCACGATGCCGAAAAAAGTGATCGCAACAACCATACCTGTGAACAATTTTTTCATCGTCTCTGGTCTTCTAATTAGTTGACATATAGTATGTCATATTAAGTGATCGCGCATCAATGTGACGTCACGCGAAAGCCCGTTGCAATCAAGCCAAACCTGAAAGCACACCCCAGGGCGTTGTCGGCTCTGACAATAGCCCTTGATGAGAGAGACCGGCTTATGAATGAACCCTTACTGATCACATTCGATGATGCGATAGCCATCATTTCTGTCAATGACGCGCCGTACAACCGTATGACACTCGATTTCGTTGATCTACTGGAAGTTCAGGTAAACGAACTCGCAAGAAACGACAACATACGCGCGGTGGTGATAACGGCTGAGGGCTTAGATAATTTTTCTGTGGGAATGAATTTGAAACAGTTGGCCTTGGGCATTGAACAGGCTGGTGATGCCAACGTTTTTTTCGATCAACGTCTTCGCGTGATTGCCGCTATTGAGAATATGGGAAAGCCATGGATAGCCACCCTCTTTGGGTACTGTCTGGGTGCCGGCCTAGAGTTACCTCTGGGATGCCACTTTCGCTTAGCGGCAGAGGAAAACGCGCAAATAGGATTACCCGAAATGGACCTCGGGGCCGTTCCGGCGTGGGGAGGCAGCGCTAGGCTTAGCAAGTGTGTAGGCCGCGATCATGCCCTAGACATGATCCTGAGAGGCAAGAAGCTCTCGGGCCCCGAAGCTCTGAGCATTGGCCTAGTGCATGAAGTCTGGCCCCTTAATGAACTCAAGCAACGGGCGATTGACTTAGCTCACACATTGGCCGCGCAACCCGCAGCCGCGGTGAAAGGCGTTATGGACGTTGTCATTGGTAGCGAAGACCGTAATCTAGACACCTTGTTAAAGACAGAAAGAGCGGCCGTTCTTTCGACTTTTGGCACAGTGGATCAGCAAGAGGGGATGCTCGCGTTTCTTGAAAAGCGTAAGCCGGTCTTCAATAAAGGCTAACCAAAATCAAGTGCCTATCAATCAAAGAGCCTTGCCCTTACCTACGACAATTACCTTACAAGCTGAAGTCTCAACAGCTTCAGCACAATATTAATAGACGCCTGTTTTGTCAGCCCCTGGTGATATCGAAGTCGGTGCCACATTTCGAAGGAGGCAATAGCATGCATTGACTCGCGGTCACCGCGATCCATTTGCTTCACTTCGGGCAACCAGTTTTCCAAGTCTTTGCGTAAGCCGCGTTGATTTCGAGCGTAATGCTTACGCAAAACCTCATAACGCCAGAGCTGAACCAGAGTCCCCTGCATCACATTATTAACACTCTCAAAGGCCTCCGAGCGACGTATCACCGCACGCTCGATGCGCTCCTCAATGCTTCCATCCCGCTCACCGCCAAGAAACAGGGCTTCATATGAATCTCGAATTTTTACGTCAACCGCGGCGAACAGACTCTCCATATCTTCGAAGTGGCGAAAAAAAGAACGAATGCCAACACCCGCTCGATCGGAGATCTGTTGAGCCGTAGGGACCAGCACTCCCTCAGCTTGCAAGGCTAGCGCCGCTTCAATGATCGCGCGAACGCTCCGCTCACTGCGAAGCCGACGACCGTCTATAGCTTCTTCAACTTCTATCTCAAACATAACTGCCTCGAGTTACTGCCCCACGTTACATCGCGAAGCATGCAGTAATGCGACGCACTATTCCAGCCGTGACTCGGTTGGCACACCCTATTTTCCATAAACCCGCTGCTTTATTTCAGGAGCCTAGGCCAGACAAATAACGATTATAGATTTAACGTTACCCGTGCGACTGTTGCCGTACTCGGCCACGTACAGCAAATTAACTACCCAGCGAGACACGATATAACGGCGTCAAAAAGACCCTCAACACACAATTTGCTAGACTTACGCATTACTGAAGCACCAGCTTTGCGTGTTGGTTAGCACAGAGGAGTTTTATGACAGACGTGTCTTGTACCGTCGTGGTTGCCGCGCTTTATCGCTTTGCCGCCCTGCCAGACTTTGAAGCCTTTCGAGAGCCCCTGCACCAAATAATGACCGACAATAATGTGCGCGGCACTTTGCTACTAGCGGCGGAGGGCATTAATGGGACGATCGCAGGGTCTCGCGAGGGCATCGATAATGTCCTCAGCTGGCTTAAACATGACCCCCGCTTCGCCGACCTAGAGGCGAAGGAGTCATACGTTGAAAAGACGCCTTTTTTTCGCACCAAAGTGAAACTCAAAAAGGAAATCGTCACCATGGGCGTTGAGGGCATTGATCCCAACGATATTGTAGGGACTTATGTTGACCCCAAAGACTGGAACGCACTCATCAACGACCCCGAAGTGCTACTTCTGGATACTCGAAATGACTATGAGGTGGAGATAGGTTCTTTCGAAAATGCTGTAAACCCTGGCACCCATTCTTTTCGAGAGTTGCCAGCCTACGTTGAACAGCACCTAAATCCCGCAAAACATAAAAAGATCGCCATGTTCTGTACGGGCGGTATTCGCTGTGAAAAGTCGACAGCCTTCCTGAAACAGCAGGGTTTTAACGAGGTCTATCACCTTAAAGGCGGCATTCTTAAATATTTAGAAGAAGTACCAGAAACGCAAAGTCAGTGGCGAGGGGAGTGTTTCGTATTCGACAATCGTGTCACGGTCAATCATCGGCTAGAAAAGGGCCAGTATGATCAGTGCCATGCCTGTCGCCGGCCTATCACTGAGAGCGACAAGCTCAACGAACATTATCAAAAAGGTGTGAGCTGCCATCATTGCCATGCAAAGCAGTCTGAAAATCAAAGACGACGTTATTCTGAACGTGAACGTCAAATGGGGTTAGCTCGGGATCGAGGAGAAATCCACATCGGCCAATCCATGACCGAGACGATCACCGAAAAAAAACAGGCAAAGCTGCAGTTAAAAAATAATCAGCGCCAGCGGGATAAAAATTAGGGCCTGAAGGCGATTGTAGGCAGTTTAGAGCGCCGGGTAATAATCATAGCCAACCCGTCGAATTTGTGCCGTAATGCTTCGTCAATAATCAAAACATTCATGCCAAGTGCCCTGGAGAATTTATGAGCTTTTCAAAAACAATACTAATAGCCGTTATAGCCTCACTTTCATCGTTTACAGCCGCAGACGTTTCCGATGACTTGATTGCCATGGATAAGCAATGGGGAATGGCAGGTGGACCTGCAGGCTACGTTGCCGAGGACGTCATCGGCATAGGGCCGACAGGCGTTGTTAATTTTAGCGACTTGGTGGCAGACGCTGCTGCTAACGCCAATGTCGGCGAGGAATATGTCGTCAGCAACTATCAGGTGAAGTTTCTCAGTGACAATATAGCCGTGATGGTGCATACGGCAGCCGGCTCAGACCCTCACGCAAGCCTGCATGTCATTCAGAAGCAGGGAAGCGCTTGGCTGGTGGTAGCAACGGCGTCGGCTCCAGCGAGCTAATAAATCGCGAACCCCTAAGCTCATAGTCGATATTTCAAATGGGCTTAGGGTTTACTAACGGGTCAATTATTTTTTGAACCAACGCTTAGGCTTAAGACCTAACGGACAGCTTCGAGTCGGTGTGCTGCATTTCGCGGAAATTTACACCTGGTACTTATGCCTCATAGCATCCAACCGTTTCAAGCAGGCATTGTTCGGTGCCAGCGCCGAGACCCACGCCCCTCTTTAGTGCTGGACTTTGCCGTTACGCCTTGGCAAGGACATGATCTGCGACTAAATCGGTCAGTATTGGGACCAGAGATTCGGGCAGGTTATGGCCCATACCATCAATGATTTTCAGCGCAGCGTTAGGAATTTGCCTCGCCGTATCAACTCCGCACGCCAGCGGCACAAGCACATCGTCACGACCGTGAATAACCAAGCTAGGCGTTTTGATCGCTTTTAATAGCTCCACTCGACTACCGCTGGCCATAATCGCTGCCATATGCCGAGCAAACCCGGGGGGATAAAAGCTACGCTGAAAAGCGGCCCGCACTTTTTCATTGAGTTCGTCATCACTTTGGGGAAACCCCGGACTGCCTATTAACCTTTGGAAGGCAATCGTGCTTTTCAAACCGGGCTTTACTAACCCTAGGTAGCGCTTTAAGAGCGCTCGGGTCACCTTCTTACTGGCCCGAGGTAAATTGGGGTCGCCGCTTGAAGACATAATCGACGTCAACGAGCATACCCGACTGGTGTGCTTTGCAGCCAGAACTTGACCAATCATGCCACCCATGGAAACCCCTACTACATGAGCCTGATTCAGATTAAGCGCATTCATGAGTTCGAGCGCATCCGTCGCCATATCATCGAGTTTATAAGACACCTTAAGCGGTCTATTGATTCCCGCTTTGAGCATCATGTCGAGAGTGCTGGGAATCCGGGCAGTCAGCATTTTTTCTGACAGCCCAACATCTCTGTTGTCATAGCGAACCACATAAAAACCACGATCGGCGAGGCCCCGACAAAAAGACAGCGGCCAAGCGGTCATCTGGGTTGCCATACCCATAATCAGTAAAATAGCGGGATCATTGGCGTTGCCAAAATCATCGTAAGCGAGACGAACACCATTCGCGTCTAAGTAACGCTCTGACATAAATTTAGAACCTTATTCGTATCAAAAATAAACGTTAATATCGTATCGGTGATCTTGCTGAATTTTACACCGCTATGCGCTCTAAAAAATTGCATGTCGGGTGTTCACTTAAATCTAAGCACACAAGATTAAACCTACGCTATCATGATCCACGTCTCAGTGTTTGGACTTAGCGCATGAAAAAACTCAGCCTCGTCGACAAGGGTTTTCTGACCTCAGAAAATCGTGAAACCCCCATGCATGTAGCCAGTTTGGGTTTATACACGCTTCCTGAAGGCGCCGATGAACAAGAATTCCTCTCAGGCCTCGCTACCAATGTGCGCAATGCCGAGTCTCTGCTGCCACCATTTGGCGACCGTTTGCGGCTTGGGCGCCTTGGACTAGCGGGCACGGCATACTGGGAGCCCGACGCCGCAATGGATATGGACTACCACGTAAGGCATTCAGCATTGCCCAAGCCGGGTCGGTATCGAGAGCTGTTCAATTTAACCTCACGATTACACGGTACGCTATTAGAGCGATCCCGGCCGCTGTGGGAGATGCATTTAATTGAAGGGCTTCAAAACCGACAATTTGCTGTGTACACGAAAACTCACCACGCCGCTGTAGATGGTGCCCGCTCCATACATATTTCTCGAAGTATGCTCTCCACCGACCCCAACAATATTCTTGAAGAGTCACCGCTGTCTCTACAATCATGGCAGCGCTACAAAAATGGTCTGCGCACAGGAAAACAGCCGGTGCACTCAGATGAAGAGCTTCGTAACGTCGCCGATATACTGAAGTCCACCTTCGACAGCAGCACCAATCTCGTTCGAGCTTTATCGGCTTTTTCGCGGACTTGGGCCGGCAGAGGCGGCGCTCTAAGCCTGCCTCACCAGCGGGTACCGATTAGCTCGCTAAATCACACAATTCACGGCGCGCGACGTTTTGTCGCTCAGTCTTGGCCCTTTGCCCGCATAGAGGCCATCGGCAAAGCCTTTGGCGGTACGTTTAATGATGCGGTTCTTGCCATGTGCTCGGGAGCACTACGACAGTATTTACAGACACACGCAGAATTACCCGAC